>JAFGSP010000073.1 GCA_016934775.1 Candidatus Woesearchaeota archaeon
ATCTGCCTTATGTATTTAATAACCTTCTCCTTAATCTCAGGAATCCTTGATTTTAGCTGGCTGCTGAGTTCAGTCGAAAAAACTTTAGGCCTTTTTATGCATATGCCTACAACAGAAATCTTCCTGATTCCAGGCATGAAGCTTCTTATCATTGAAGAGGTTTGTTCTACTCCAAAATCATGCATTGATACTACTGAAATATCTTTTGAAAGATCTTTTTCATCCAGCAGCACTACTTCCCCTGTCTTTTTTTCATCATATACAGCATCGACAATAATCAGCTTGTCTTCTTCGCTGATGTAGGATATCATGTCAAAGCCTATGACTCCAAGCTCAAGCAGCTGATAATTGCTCAGCTTCTGCTCATTCTTAAGCTCATTATACAAGAAAGGCCCTATCCCGTCATCTCCTGAAATAGAGTTGCCTACAAAAATAACCTTGATGCCCATACTATCAGGATATCAGATATAGAACAAGAATATAAAATTAATGAAAAAAATAAGAAAAAAATTTATTTTTTCTTTTGCTTGCCTTTTCCTTTCTGAAGATACTTCAATGCGCCTGTCAGCATCTCCATTGTCAAGCCAAGCTCTTCAACTTCATCTCCTGTCTTGACATGTGGAATCTCTACATCAAGGCTTCCGTCTGCAATTTTCCTTCCTGCTTCAGTCATCTTCTTCAGAGGTGAAGCGATCCTTGATGCGAACACAAAGGCAATAAGTGCGCCGACAACAAGGGCACCGAGACCAACACTTAATAAGGTGTTTTTGACCTGTCCAAGAGAACCTTCGCCTGCAAAATCATCATAATAAGCAGAAGGTCCGATGATCCAGTCAAGCTCCTCAGCATAAGCAAGTCCAGCAACTTTCATTCTTGGAACTGTCTCTCCTTTGTTTAACCAAGGATATCTCTGCACATCTGTGCCTGCCCCGGCAGCCTTAGCTTTCTTTACAGCTTCCTGGATGAAATAAACACCGTTTGCGTCCTGTGACATGCTGATGTCTTCTTCGTCTCTCAACCTGTTCTTTGAGACTTTGTAGACACCTGCGCTGTCTGTTACCCATATGTATCCGGATCTTCCGATGACCTGCTGCGCCATCATATCTTTTATGTGCTCGATTGTCCTGTCTCTGTATTCCATATCAACAAGATCATCATAATATGTCGAAACACCTACAACCCATTGTAACTCAGGGAAGTGGATAAGAGCAGCAATCTTTTCTCTTGGCTCAGTCTCTCCCAAGTTGATCCATGGATAGGAATGATAGCCGATTTCGCCCGTTACAAGTTCTCTTCCTTTTCCGACAAGGTCCTGGATGACATAGTTGCCATCAGAGTCCTGCTCATCCCATATATATTCTTCGTCTCTCTGCCTTCCTTTTGAAAGCACATAATAACCGTCATAATCAATTATCCAGGTGTATCCAGTAACTCCGACAGTGTTCCTGTTAAGCCTTGTGAATATGTCTTCCCTGGATTCCTCAGGAAGTACACCACCTTGCTCTTCTAATGCTTCATCAATTAATTCATAGACCATCTTTGCCTGAGCAGTCACTATGCTCTTTGCGCTGTTCCTTACTCTTGCTTCCTGCATGTCTATCTCCTGCATCTGGTTCTTCACAAGAAGCCTCCAGTCATTGGCAATATCCTGAAGCCTATCTTCAATACCTGTATAAACAGCTTTTTCTGCTGCTTTGTAACCAACAACACCCAATACTATCGCTGGGATTGCTACCAACAGGATAGTCAACACAACCAATTTAACACTTATTCCTATTTTCATTTTTTCACCTCTTAAGAAATACCATCAAATTCTTTTGCCTTGTCCTCACCAAGAAGAGCAACAACTTTTGCCTTGCATTTTGCCACGCAGTCATCTTCTCCCATTGAGTCGACCATGGCAGCTGTTGCAGGACCGAAGAATTTAGACATCAATTCTTTGCATCTGTCTTTTTTTGACATTAAATCACCTCTTAAAAACAATTCTATTATTATATAGTCTATTCAAATATTTAATTCTCTTTATTTATTATGCTTTTAAAAATATATGAAAAATAGGTAAAGAATAGGTAAAGAATTCACAAATGTACGATCTCTCTGCCTTTTTCAGTCAGCATTACATGCTTTGCCCTTCCTCTCTTCTCTATAAATATCAGCCCTTTGCTCTTGAGTTTCTCAAGCCAGTTTTTTGTTGTGATTCTTGATAATCTGAACTCATTGCTGATTGATTTGAATTTCACAGCTGAATGCCTTGTGTTTTTTGCTGATATATGATGCAGGATCTGTATCATCTTTTCCTCGAGCAAAGTAGACTCTTTCTGGTTTTTGGGCAGCATCCTGAATTCCTCTTTGAACATGGCAAGCTCCCTTTCAAGAAAACATTTCGGGTGCATATGCACAATGATGATGCATTCTGTGCCTCTTATAAGGTCATTTAGCATGTATAATCTGGTCAGCAGGTTATGGAACCCCAGTACAGCTGTAATATAGTCAAGCCTGTTCAGCAGGACTATCGGCTTATCTGTGCATTCTATGAATTCAAATATGTCATTGAATATCTCATTGCTGTCTATCTGTCCTTTCATACCCTGCGTATGTTTCATCAGCCTTATTTTTGCATTTTCGGCAAGCATCTGCTTTTCCGGAGTTTCCCTTGAGACATACATGCCGGAATATCCTTTCTTGGTGAATTCGTTGAACAGGGTGATAGGTTCATCTATTAGTTCCTCACAGGACAGATAAATAAATCCATGCACGATCTCCCTGCAAAGCTTTCTTGTTTCAGTTATGTCTCTTCCTATCAGGACAGCACCCTCTATTTCTTTTTCTTTCAATAGTGACGTCTGTGCTTCTATTGTTCTTTTTTCATCAACTGAATCTCTTACCTCAAACTCCTCTGTTATAGCAGAACAGTTTAATAAAGTGTTTTTCAGCATTGAAATCCATGGGCTTATGTTCTTTGGAAACTCATCTTTGAAAATATTTTTTGAAAAGATATCTTTGTTGTGGATCCCTGTTTTTTTTGATATTGCATTGTTCCAGGAAGTTATTGTGCCTTTTTTGTCTACAGATATAATAGCTTCATCTATAAAATTAATAACATTAAGTGTCTGGCTGTAATAATGCTTAAGTTTCTTCTCAGTCTGGTGTTTGTGCAGAGCTATCTGTATGGTTGATTCCAGGATTTTATCATCAAATGGTTTCATGATATAGCCATAGGGATTTGTCATTTTTGCTTTTTCAATGGTTTCCTGGTCTGAAAAAGCAGTCAGGTATATTATAGGCATATTCATGGATTTCTGAATCAGCCTAGCAGTCTCTGTGCCGTCAAAATTACCTCCAAGCCGGATGTCCATAAGGATGAGATGAGGCAGAAATTCTTTTGATATCTCGATTGCCTGCAGGCCGTTGCTGGCTATCATTACAGGCCCATGGCCGAATCTCTCAATCGCCTGCTGAATATCTTTCGCTACAAGCAGTTCGTCCTCAACAATCAGTATTTTAGACATTTTTAATAGTGCTGAAACTTATTTTATAAGTAGTGCCTTTTCCTGTTTCAATTTTAAGCGAACCTTTAATCTGCTGGACAAGGGTATCAACCAATTCCAGTCCGAATCCTTTCTTGCTGTTCTTTTTGATTCCAATCCCATTATCACTTATGGTTAGTAGGCACTTATCATCAAAATTATCTATTGAAATAATAACTTTGCCTTTTTTGTCCGGAAAAGCATATTTTAGTGAATTGGTCACAAGCTCATTGATTATTAGGCCTATCCAGAGAGAGAGTTCCATGCTTATTGACACTTCCTTTCCCTTTACCTCGAAACCGACTTCAGGCATATTGCAGTACTTTGACATGGGATTTACCAGGCTTGTTATGTATTCTTTGAGATCAATCTTATTGAGATTTGGCTTTTTATAAATCATCTCATGTATGCCGGCTATTGTCATTATTCTTTGCCGGCTTTCTTTTATCTCCTTGCTGAATCTTTTTGATTTTCCAGCCTGGAGGTTAAGCATACTGGCAATGAACTGGAGATTATTCTTAACTCTGTGGTTGACCTCTTTCAGCAATATGTCTTTTTCTTTTAGAGCTTGTCTTAATCTCTTTTCAGTGTTCCAGATTTTTTCACTTAGAAAAGCCGTTAATATTGAGATGATTATGAACATTACCGCTCTAAGAATATCATTTATAGGGAGCTCATTCCTTATTAGCAGATGACTCATGACAAGCCCAAATCCAAGAAGTGCGGCGATAATTATGCCTTTTCTCTTCCACCATAAGCAGCTCAGCAATATCGGGATATAGAAAAAATGGGTGAATACAGCGTCTATATTGTTCAGGAAATGGAAATATAGGCTCAGGCATGCAGAGAATAATATAAGGAAAAAGACAATTAATCTTTTCTGTGTTTCATTTATCATTTTGTTGTATGGGCAAGGAGATATCAAAAAACAAATACTCTAATAGATAAAAAATATTGCTTTTCTGGTTTAGTCTTTTTGAGATATGTTTTGAAGTGTAAAAAACAATTAAATATTTTAATGACCTATGGATTAATATAAATTGGAGTTGGTAAAATGGACAAACTTTTGAACCTCAATGAGATGGATATGGATACATTGAGGGAGGTTGGCAATATAGGTGTTGGAAATGCAGCAACTGCTCTTTCAAAGGTGCTCAACAAGAAGATCAAGATTGTGGTTCCTGAGACAAAATTCATCCCTCTAAATCAGTTTTCACAGGAATTTGGCTCTCCTGACCGGCTGGTTACTGCTGTCTATTTTAAGATTCAGGGAGATGTTGCTGGAGAATCAGTATTCCTTTTCACTCACGAAGATACACTGAAACTAATAGACCTTTTGATGGGCAGGGAATTAGGCAGCACAAAGATAATTGATGACCTTAATATCTCTGCGCTGAAGGAGATGACAAATATATTCAGCGGAGCCTATCTAACAGCGCTCTCAAACCTGATTAATCTAAAAATTCTTCCGTCTATCCCTCACATTGCGAACGATATGCTTCAATCATTGTTTGATTTTGTGCTGGCAAAAGTCAGCACTTATGCGACAAACATACTTACAGTCAAGACAAAGATAAACATAGAGGGCAATGACATAGGCGGGGATTTCATGTTGTTTTTTGAGGTTGAGTCTTATAAGAGGATACTTGAGGCGCTTACCAATAAATACGGGATAGAACGGCAGGCATAATCTTATTGAATTTTTTCTAATGTAACTTATTCTATTTCTTAATATAATTGCAATACTGAACAGAAACCTTTATATATCAGTTATCGCAATTGTGATA
>JAFGSP010000074.1 GCA_016934775.1 Candidatus Woesearchaeota archaeon
AAAATAGGGTTGTCAACTACTGCCATTAAAAGAGCTTTTGAAGATCTTAAGAGATTTAACATCATTGTTGTAGAAGAAACCTCTTTAACAACAAATATAAAAGCAAATCTTGAGTCAGAATCATATCGCTTCTATAAGATTGTCTTTAATATTTATATATTAAACAGATATAGTTTTATAGAGAATCTAGTTACATTATTTAATCTCCCTGAAGCAATTGTATTATTTGGTTCCTTTGCCAAAGGGGAGGATATAGAAAAAAGTGATGTAGACCTTCTTATTTTATCTTCAAATAAGCCAAACAAGGAGCTGGAAAAATTAATAACAACCTTTGAAAAAGTGTTAAATCGGAAAATAAATTTACATATCTTATCTTCACTTAAAAAAAGTTCTGATGAATTCAAAAATAGCATTGCTAATGGAATTGTTTTATACGGTTATGTAAGAGTGATATAATGATACTTCCTTTTGAAAACTACATAAATCAAGGAAAAGTTAAGAAGAAAACTCCTGATCCTGAAGAAGCAAAATCTCTTTTTGAAAGAGCAAAACAAAGGTTAAATTATACTAATGTTAAGAAAATCACTGATAAAACAGCTCATTTTGTCTTAGAAGATGCTTATGAAGTAATAAGAGAGTCCGCTCAGTCTCTTATGTCAATCAAAGGATTTAAACCTTATTCTCATGAAGCAACAGTTAGTTTTGTTAAAGAGTATTTTTACACTAATTTTACAGAAGAAGATATTCAAAAATTTGACAGATATAGACAACTAAGAAATAACTCGGTTTATAGAGCTGAGCCGGTTACACAGAATGATGCTAAAGAATGCTTAGCTTTCTCAAAATTATTTTTTAAAAAGATTAAAAAGATAATAAATTCTTCCCAAACCATAAAGAGCAAAGATTTGTCAAAAACTTAGTCCACAAACTCTATCCCAAGTTCTGACTCAATCTCTTTCTTCTTTCTCTCGACGAGCTTCTTTGCTGGGCCGAATATCTGCGTGCTCTTGACTCCGGTTATGATAAGGATTGTCCTTATGCTTCCCTGTAGGTCTTCAGCTATCTGTGCTCCCCAGATCACACGGGCCTCTTCGTCAAGCCTTGAAGAGACTGTTTCCACTACCCTTCTGGCCTCGTCAAGTGTCATATCTGGCCCGCCAGCTACATTGATAAGCGCGCCTGTTGCTCCTGCAATATCCACGTCAAGCAAGGGATTGTCTATTGCTTTCTCTACTGCTTCAGTAGCCCTGTTTTCAGTATCAGATTCACCTACTCCGATAAGAGCGACTCCTCCAGTGCCCATTATTGCCCTGACGTCTGCAAAATCAAGATTAACCAAGCCTGCTTTTGTGACAAGCTCTGCAATTCCCTTGACTGCGTTTGTAAGGATCTCGTCTGCAACCTTGAATGCTGTATGCAGAGGAAGATCAGGCGCCAGTTCAAGCAGCTTATCGTTAGGTATGACAATCAATGTATCAACATTCTGCTCCAACTTCTCCAGACCTAGAAGAGCGTTCTCATACCTTCTCTGGCCTTCCATGGAGAACGGCATAGTCACAATGCCAACAACAAGTGCGCCTGTCTTTTTAGCTACTTCTGCCACAACAGGGGCTGATCCTGTTCCAGTACCGCCGCCAAGACCGCAGGTGATAAAGACCATGTCTGCTCCCTGCAATACCTGCCTTATCTCTGACTCGTTCTCTCTGGCAGCTTCTTCACCTATCTTAGGGATAGAACCTGCGCCAAGGCCTTTTGTAAGGTCCTTTCCGATAAGGATCTTCTTATCAGAACTTGTATACAGCAGGTCCTGAGCATCTGTGTTTATGGCCAGGGTCTCTGCGCCAACAACACCCACCTCTGTTATCCTGTTAATCGTATTGTTTCCAGCGCCGCCTGCGCCTACGACTTTTATAGTCGCTTTTTGCCTTGAAAGAATCTCTTCGAGTTCTGCGTCAAGAACGTTTTGCTTCGAAAAATCCATAGTCATGCCTTTAGGAGATAATTGAGCTCTCTCTTTAGCTGGTTTGATAATACTGTCCAATATCGACACCTCCACCCAAGTATATTAACTCTATTGTAGTACTTATATTTAAAGATTACTTATTGTCTTTCTCCTCTTTTTTTGCTGCCACATCTTTAATATCCGGGACAAGCTCAAGAATTCTGGTTTTAACAGGAGCAAGGGCTTCTTCTGGAAGGTCTGCTTTGATTACCAGTTTCTTATCTTTCAGCTCAACTCCGATCTCAGCGGGGATGTTGAACTCATTCTTCAGGACAGCTCTGGCTTTTTCAAGAGCATCCTCAACAACCTTTTTAACAGTAACTTCATAATTCACGTTCTTTCCAGCCAATGGATGGTTAAAATCCACTATTATTCTCCCCCCTGAGACTGTCCTTATAATGCCATACATATTGTCCACGTTGACCTCAAGCCCTGGAAAAGGGTTTATGTTCTCTTTTGTGAACACTTTTCTCGGCAGAAGCTTCAGAAGCTTGGCATTCTTTTTTCCGAATGCCTCTTCAGGACCTAGTTTAACTGAGTATTTTCCCGGCCCTTTACCGATAATCTCGTCTTCTATGCCTTTCAGGATATGGTTCTCTCCAAGGCATATCACTGCTGGCAGAAATTTAGCATTTTCCTTCTGTATGCCTGCGTCTTTTGCGACTTTCTCTTCAGTCGTGTCAAAAACAGTATCATCATCAAGCCTGCCTGTATAGTCAAGCTCTATAAAATCACCCTTCTTCATCATCTGCGCCTTTTTTTCGGGCGTAGGTTTCTCTGTTGTCTTTTTAGTTGCTTTTTCAGTTGTATTTTTGCTTGTCATGTGCTCTAAAAGATTTGAGGTATATTTATATAATTTTCTGAATGGCTGTATTAAATAAAAAGTTTATCTTCATCACTCACTAATAACTACAAAAAGGAAAAATTTTTATATTTGATATGAATATATATCTGTATGGGAGCCATTAGAAAGCTCGATGAACCTATGAACACTAGTCCAGATATTGAGAGTTCTCTTTACTTGTATGTTCCAGAAGAGCCTAAGAAGCCTAGACTAAATGAGCCTAAAAGACCTGATGAATCTACTATCAAGGAATGGGCAATTGCTAACCTGGAAGGGGACCCTGAACATATGTCTAGATTAGATGAAATAATAGGAT
>JAFGSP010000075.1 GCA_016934775.1 Candidatus Woesearchaeota archaeon
GATGTCAGAAAATAATTTCAGGAGGCTTTTGGTTGTAGAGAACGGAAAGCTTGTCGGGATTGTCACAGCAAAGGATGTTATAGAAGTTATGAGTGCTTAAGATGGCTAAGGATAAAGTATGCAAGAACTGCAAGATTTTTGTAGAAGGCACTAACTGCCCTTTGTGCAAAGGCAACCAGTTTACGAATGTCTATCAAGGCAGGCTGACTATTTTGGATGCCAATAAATCTTTTGTTGCCCAGCAGATGGGCATCAAAGAGAAGGGCCGTTACGCAATCAAGATAAGGTAGGTGTTTCTATGGGATTAACAGAAAAAAAGCAAAGGGACATGAAACTATTGTCCAGGAAGAGAGTTTCTCTTATCCTTGATAATGAAGGCGCGACTCCTTCAAGAAAGAGCCTGATAAAGCAGGTAGCGTCAAAATACAAGGTCAACGAAGATCAAGTGGTTATAAAACATGTATATTCACAATTTGGAAAACAGAAGACAAAGCTCATAGTCCATATCTATGATGATAAGGATAAGATGGGCATGTTCGAGCACAAGAACCTGCTGAAGAAGCATGTTACTGAGCCAAAAGAAAAAAAGACCGAAGAATCTGCTGCTCCTGCAAAATCTGAAGAGTCTGCTGAAGAAGCAGTAGAAGAAGCTGCAGAAGAATCTGTTGAAGAATCTGTTGAAGAAGCAGTAGAAGAAGTTCAGGAAAAGCCTGAAGATAAAAGCGAGGAATAAATATGGCTAAGAAAGGAACAAGAAAAAACAGGAAAGTCGTGAAGATGTCTGAACTGTATGATGGCAGCAAGCTTAAGAACAAGACCTGCCCTAAATGCGGCTCTGGTGTTATCATGGCAGAGCACGGCAACAGGTCACACTGTGGTAAGTGCGGGTATACTGAGTTTAAGAAATAATTTCTCTTTAAAGGGATTTTTTAGGAATAGTACTTAGCAGTTATTCTTTAAACACAAGATAAAAATCCTTTTTAGGTTTGAAGCCTTCCCATGGGCACACATATGAGCTTCTGTGTAAATGAATCTGAGTTTTTTGTACCTGGACCTGATACAGGCTATTGATTTTTGTAAACCATCTATCATCAATTTGTTTTTTCATTATTTTGAAAGTTGATAAAGACATTAGCAGCATAGATGTTTGTGTTTCTTTTTTCTCCATCTGGTCTAATAATGAACCAAGAGTTTCGGCGCCGGGTGTTTTTGAAAAGCCAGGTTCTTTTCCATCTTTTTCATATGGGCTTTTTAGATAGGGGGTTCCTCCTAAAGGACACATCTTTTTCATGGCATATTGAATCCTATTTGGGGTCATGACACCAGAATGTGAATATATGTCTCTTTTTGAATAAATATCTCTTTTAGGGTTCCAGATACAATCACTATATCCTTCAGACAATACAAAAATCCCTAGATTATCTGGATAGTTTTCCAAACCCCAAATTCCGAATAGCCATCTTAATATTTCTATTGATGATGTTGGATAGGGTTCTCCTTCAAGATTTTGATCCTTTACAACATATGTTGCGATATTATTCATGTTTTTTGGCAAAACAAGCTAATTTATTAATTTTGAGTAATCATCACCCTGAATTCTTTATAGGGTATATAAGAACTAATTCTCCTCAGGCTTTTCAGTCTCTTTAGCCTTAGGCTGGGAAATATTTTCTTCTTCAACTTTGTCAGGAGCAGCTGCTTCATCCTCGTTATTATCTTCAACTTTAGGTTTAGTCTTCTCATCAGAGTCTTTTTTCACTTCTTCATCCTGCGGACTTTCTTCATTTATTTCTTCATCCTGAACTGTCTTCTGGTAGACAAGAAGGTCTTCAGTCGTGAGCTTTTTCCTGCTCTTTATCTTTTCATTCACTTGTTTTCCTTTTTCCTCAAGTGTTTTTATCTCTTTTTCCTTGACTTCCTGCTTTGTCTTTATCTTTAGCTTTTTCAATTCATCATTAATCTTGTTCATCTCGACAAGCTTTTCCTTGAGATTGTCATTTGATTTGTTGAAAACTTCTTTGAATTCCATGAATTTAGTAAATGCTTCATTCTCCTTTTTCTTCAGCTCATCAATTTCATTTGAAAGTTCAAGAATCTTTTCATGCCTCTTCTGGCTCTCAGTAGCATTGTCCTGTACAGCTTTGTGGACAGAATTTGCAGTCTTCCTAAGATCCCTGTTTTCTCTTCTTAAGTCCCTTGTTTTGCCTGCTATTTCCAGGAATTCTTTTGATCCTTCAAGTTGTTTTTTGAGGTCATTTATAGTAAGCATGACTTTCTTCTCTTTCTCAAAAGACATACCTTCTGTCTCAATCTTGAACTCGAGGTCTTCTATCTGTTTCTTTATCTTTTCAGGATTGATTCTTGCTTGCTTGGGTCCTAAAGTCTCAGTTTTCTCAGCCAATGCCTTTTTTAGCTCTTCTGAATTATTCTTCAGGGTATCATTGAGATTTTTTCTCTCAGCTTTGAGTTCTTTGACCTTTTTTGTATAGCTGTCTCTTTCCTGCTTAAGTTTTCTTATCTCAGAAATCCTGTTCTTTATCTCTTTAGAGAATTTGTCCTTTTCCTCGAACAAAGTCTCTTTTCTGTCATTGTGCTCATTTAGTTCTGCCCTGATTATCGCTATGTCCTTTCTTAGCTTAGAAAGCGTTTCAAGCAGTTTTTTTACATGAGCATTTGGTGTATTGTCACTCATATTTGTTTCACAGTTGGTTTAATTTAAA
>JAFGSP010000076.1 GCA_016934775.1 Candidatus Woesearchaeota archaeon
CAGGAAAGTACCTAAAAAAATACCAGGGTCAAAGAAAAAACACAAAGGAAGAAGTATGTAATATGTTCTTTTGATGACAGAGCCAGATTTTTCTATTTGCTCATACACATACTTGAATATTGCTATATAGCCTGCTACTGAAAAAAACACAAGCACTCTGAAAAACTGGGCTTTTGAGACAAAAGATATAGGAAAGATTTCAGTAAAAACAAACCCAGCAATACAGAACAACAGGGTTACTATAGTATAGGGTAGTATGTTCTTCCTTATTCTAATAGGAATCTTTATACGGCTGGCAGCTACTAAAACAGAAAGGATGAATGTTCCAAAAAGGATATATTGCACAGGCAGCCAGGTAGAGGGACAGCAATGGAACGCATGCATAAAAATACCCATTGTTTTGCTTATCAATAAACTGTGTCCGGGAGAGGCCGTCTTCAGATTAAGGATAAACAATGGAATTAAGTTCAAAGATGAACTTAAGAAAAATCCTGTCGAGTTCATAAACAGAACAAAAAAAGCTTTTAAGTTCATTTTTTTCAATAGCGTGAAGAAATTACAGAACAGGAAAGTACAGAACATCTGGAGACCCAGGATTGGCTGAAAGAGCACAGAAAACCCCAATACAAAATAACCTAGCCAATTCTTTTTTTTCATGAACATTATAAAAGAAGCAAAAATAGCAACATAGGACAGATTATCCGGTCTAAACCATAAGAAGCTTAATCCTCCAAGATGGACATAATCCACATATTGAAGAGCCATTACAGTAACAAAAGAAAATTTAGGTATGCCTGTCAGTTTTTTCAGAAACAGATACATTGTGAAATTAAGTATTGAGAAAGAAAAGATAAAAAAAATAATGAAGCTAATATCAAGATTGTTCAATATGCTGTCTAAAAAAGCTATGGGCACGGCATGAAAAAACCTCACATTGAACCCCTTGATTGTTTGTGTGTAAAAATCTCTGCTTAAATAGTCAGAATCCTGCATTTTTTCTATAATGGGCTTTATTTCAGTATAATTGTCTGCATTTGTGAAGAACAACAGTACATTAAATACAGAAAGTAAGAACAACAGCATAAGAAAAACAAAATCTTTCTTCTTGATAAATTGCCTATTCATTTGGATTGTGCTCTGTTTTTGAGAAATATTCTTGCCAATATTCAAATATCTTTCCATAATGTTCAGAATTCTGTTCAATTCTAAGATTCATTAATCTGGAATCAGGAATGTCTGTTGGTCCTTTTTCATATTTTTCTGAATCAGCGAAATATCTCGACCACAACTCATATTCTTCAAGATCTTCTGGAATACCCCATTGCATGAACTTCTTTATTTCTGGAACGTAGACCTTAAGATTATCTCTTTTGTATAGATAATAGACCATACTGACATAGTATTCACCCTTAAGATTAATATTTAATTCCATCAGTTCATTGAAATATTTTTTTAGCTGCCATCCTTTTCTGAAATAATATATTCCACAGCTTTGGTGGCAGTCCATTGGGTTAGGAGTAAAGGAATGTTTCTCTTTTATATCTTCCATGAACTTATCCTTATTGATAAGCAGACTAGCATACAGTTTCTTATGTATTAGATGAGGGTGAAACCCGATGTACGAAGGAATAGCTCCTTCAAATTTCAACTCTTCAGCCTTTTTTTTGAACTCAGGATAATTCCATACAGCATTAAAATCACAATAACTCACTATTACCTCTTCCTCATCGCTTATTTCATCAGATGCTTTTGCTACAGCATATACAGGACCATACTTGTGTCTGTCAATGACAATTATCTTTGCAGATGGCTTAAGCTTATTGAGGATTTGTTTCATGTCTGTTGTTTCAATATGGTCTTTATTGCATATGAAAACAAAATCATCTTCACCAGGAAACAAGTTGATTACATATTCAATAATAGGCTTACCATCAACCCTTAGTAGGGGTTTTGGAATTTCATATCCAGCATCAAGGAACCGCTTTCCTATGCCTGACATAGGAATTATGATCTTCATCTTAGCATCTTCTCCCTATGTTTTTCAGATTCCATGTTAAGCAATTTTTCGATTTCTTCATTATTGAGAGTGTTGAATTTTCCAAGCTTAGCCAGATTGACCATAAAATACATGTGGAGATTCAACATGCTATTTATCTTTTCAGCAGATTTCTCTTTCAGATTATAGTTTATGAACTCATTATTGAGGATTGTTATATTCTTATTTTGGCCTGTGAAGACACTATGGCCGAAGACAACAGCATCCGGAAAAACAAACCTAAGCCTATTATCAAGTTTCATGTATTCTCCAATTAAAGGGTCTTTACTCATAAAATAATCCTCAAAAGGAACCAACATGTCCTTTGTGTATTTTGAAAGCCCTTTATTTTCCAGATAACGATCAGTTTTTGAGATTATCTTTTTGTTCAGTTCATAATTTCTCAGAATATCCTGAGAGGAAATTATCATCCCATGATTCTGCATTATAATAATCATATCTTCTGAAATGTTAAGGTCTTTTACAGCTTTGTAAACTTCATTCGACAATTCAGCACCGGGCGAACAATAGTCTATCCAGATAAAGTTTTGTCCAAAGATTTTTTTCAATATTTCTTCTCCTTTTTCTAGGCAAGCGATCATATTTACAGAAACAGGATGTGAGTGGACAACATATTTTCCAAGGGCTGAATGGAATCCTGCTTCCATAGAAGGTCTTAATCCGCTATTAGCTGAAGTGTTCTTCAATAAATCTTCATAGGCAAAGTCATTTTTGCCTATATTTGGAAGTGATTGAAGGATTTTTTTATAATCTACACTTACCAGTCCCTTTGTTTCATCTATGTCAGAAATGCTGAATCCAGATGCTTTGATCAACATCTCTGTTTCAGATGTTTTCAGAGAAATATTTCCGCCGGAACCCTGTACCCAGGAATATTTGTCTCCGATCTTTTTGCAGATTTCAATGAATTCATTTGGGATTTTCAACTTTTTTCCTCAATATCTCTTCAATATAAAGTAAGATTATGAGCTGTAACACACCATTTTTGTCTTCATACCATTCAGGTTCAAAATTATTAAGCAAATCCCGCAGATTCGGGATTAAACTATATGCAATTTTTTTTACATCCTCTTTTGCCAAAGAGCCTGTAAATTCACATTTGAGCTGAAACTTCTCCGGCTCAAAACCATAGCTGAAGTTCATACCTTCAAAGCTATTTAAGTATTCAGAAAGGCTTTCTATGTTTATATATTCTTTCAATTTCATAACAACTTTGAACTCAATCTCTTTATCTGTAATTTGCCCTTCAGATATATTCTCAGAAGGCTCATATCTTATCAGTATGTCGGCAAATTTAGCCTGCGGCATTATATATTTCATAGAATCAGATTTTCTTCTATCTAAAGATTCAATCACTTTTTCCTTCGAATACCCTCTTTTTTTCATATCTCTTTTTATTTTCCAATATCTTCTCAAGTCCTCATCAGTATCCAGGAAGATTTTCAGGTCATAAATATCTCTTAGTCCTGAGGCAAAAAACTCGTGCAATCCCTCAAACACCACAAATCTCTTTGCATAGAACTTGACAGGCGAAGTGAATTTTCCAGTGTCATGGTCATAGACTTTTCTTGAAATCTTTTCCCCATTAACAAGCTTTTTTGCATGCCTGTAATTCTGATGTATTAGATTTGCTTTTGGGTCAAGATGAGTATATTTTTCCCAGTTCTTATTGTCCCTTTCCCATTTATGCACATCATCACCTTTAATTATAGTCAAATTTATCTTATCAGTCATTGATTCAATAAGATTAGTTAAGGTTGTTTTTCCCGAGCTTGAATCTCCTGCAACGCCTATGAACAGAGGAGATTCAGCAAGATTATAATTTAGGTTGTTTCTTATACCTTGATTATATATCCAAAAAACAATGATTCCAAGTGTTGCTGTTAGGAAGGTGATGAAAATATTTGAAATCAACTTAGCATTAATCCCAAGACCAAGAAGTATGTTGTAAGGTCCAGGAAGATTGGCAACAAAAGGAGAAATCACCTGGAAAGACTGGAACACATCAGAGCTGCTGTTCAATAAAAAATAAGATAAATAGAATATGTTCAGTAAACCATACGTTAGATAATGGCCCAGCCTGCCTTCTTTCACCAGGAAGAAGACAATAAACGGCACAGACCAATAATACCAGCCAGGCATGGGCGAAATAAAGATGACCAAGGAAGTATATAGAATTGTTATGGCCATCATGAACAGATCTTTGTTCATATTCTTGAAGATTGAGACAGATAGGAAGAAGATTAGGAAAACAGAAGGCAGTATGTATAATTTCACATCTCCTCCTGTCAATAGGATATATAGGTTGAATATCCTGAATTGCTCTTCAGCCTTGAAGACAAGATTGATAAAACCTTCTGAGAACATGAACGGAACCAATAATAATGCATATGTAACAATAACCGCAAGATTGTTGAGAATCACTTTCTTGATAGGAATTCTCTGTTTCCATAAATAGATGAAATATAGTGGCAAGACAAGTACTATGTGTGTTTTTGTAGCTATGCTGATCCCTAGAAAAACAGAAGATAAAAAAAACAGGTTTCTGTAGAGAAAATAAATAGAAAGCATTAACAAGGCAATTGGGAGTACATCTAATTGGCCATGAAAATAACTGATATAAATCAAGACAGGCGAACACCAATAAAACAAAGTAACTAACTTTTCTTTTGGTTTGGCAATCTGGGAAAGCACATAATATATTATCAGATCTCCGAACAATAATGGAAGCCTGAATATGAAAAGATGGACAGGCTGGATGATTCTCCAGTCGGCCGTAAATATAAAAGACGATAAGATTCTGAAGACAGATAAAATATATAGCATTACAGGAGGATATGGGAACACCTTGAGCTGATTAATAGAATAGAAAAACGCATAAGGATTTTTGAATCCAGACTCAATGAAATAATTAACAAAAGGAATAGTTCCGTCTACAAGATAATCAGAGCCGAACAGGAAAGATAGTATAATTTTCAAAACCAAGACTGCCAGGAACAAATTTGACCGGAATATCATCGGAATCTGTGCTTTTTTATTGAAGACAACAAAATACGCACCCAGAAAATTAGTCATTGTTGTAAAACAGATTACAAGGATGTTTGAAAACCATGCAGGAATCGACAGTATTTCTACTAAGAATCTCAAAATAGACACTCCAAGAAACAAAGAAATAAGATATACTGCAAAATATTTTAGGACTTCTGTTTTTTTGTCGCCTTCTGACTTGAATGTGATTTTTCTATTAAAGACAAAACCAAAAAGAACACCAGACATGTAACCAAAAGCAGATGAGATGATATAGTTTACACCAATAGATAGCAGGAGAAGAAATACAGAATAGTTGATGATTGTGCTGACTCCTCCAATGACAGCGAATTTCAAAAATACAGTAATTAGTTGATTATTTATTTTGAATATCTTCATCTCTAAGAAATGGGCAACTTTCAACTATATTTAAAGATAGCTTAATAAAAACTCATCTACTCAATGTTGAGTTATTTTTCTTATATCTTCTGCAGAATGCAGTTTTAAAACTCTTGAAGTGCTGAGGTAGCCATTCAGCAGACCTTTCTTTGCCAATACAGGAAAAATATCCCTTTCCAGGCTGTGTCCCGGATATTCAAGTATTTCCGGAAGTGTAATGAATATCGAGGAAAAACCCAAATAGACGTCACTTGCTTCGGGTTTCTGCACAAATTCAAGTATTTTAGAACCCTCAATCTTCACTACACCTTTTTTTGTAGGATCTGGTGTTGTCGTTAGAAGTAGTGTAGAAGTCCCTTTTCTTTTGAGATGCTCATTCCACAGTTCTTCTAAGCTTAATTTATCAAAAATAATATCACCATAAACAACAAGAAAGTTTGTATTGATCTTTCCTCTTACTAATCTCAATGAATCAGAAGTTCCCTGGGATTCTTTTTCTTCTACATATTCAATACTAACACCATGTTTTGAACCGTTTTGCATGATGGAGAAAACAGCATTTATTATTTCTTTCCTGGCTATGAAAAAAATCTTCTTAAATCCTTCTTCTTTCAGCTTGATTATCATATGCTCTATCACAGAAGACCCATTTATCTTTGCAGTTACCCTGTATTCATTCTCAGAGATCATGATGTTTTTTACAGGCCCGCCCGAAAGTATGACAGCAACCTTGTTTTCACCCAAGGCATTATTGACAAGCAGCTCTATAGCCTGGCTCCTGTTTCTAATATAGATATTATCAATTATGCTATCAATGTCCTGAAGGGTTTTTTCTCCTATTGTAATAGAGATTTTCTTCTTCATGGCGTTATGGAATCGCATAACATATATAAATATATCTTATAAAGTAGGATTAAGGTAAGATATTTAAATGAGCAGAAGTTTCTAAGTGGGTTACAATACAAAAGGTGATAAAATGAAACTATCAGTAATCGGATTAGGATATGTCGGTCTTATACAGGCAGCAGGTATGGCGAAGCTGGGCTATGATGTTATTGGATTAGACATTGATAAGAAAAAAGTATCTGATATCAATAAGAAACTTCCCCCAATATATGAGAAAGGCCTGAAAGAGCTGCTGGACGAGATAGTACCAAAGAAATTTACTGCTACAACAGACATGAAGAAAGCAATAATGGAGTCAGATGTCACTTTCATTTCTGTCGGCACTCCTTCAAAAAAAGAAGGGAGCATGTCTATGCATCAGTTGGAAGCAGTTGTCAAGCAGATAGGCGTCTTTCTGAAAAAAAAGAAATATCATGTTTTTGTTGTAAAATCAACAGTCATTCCGGGAACATGCGAAAATATAGTTGTAAAAGAGCTTGAAGCAAAGAGCAAGAAGAAATTCGGAAAGGATTTTTCAGTAGTAATGAACCCTGAGTTTCTTAAGGAAGGAGATGCAATAGATGATTTTTTCAAACCAGACAGGATTATTCTGGGATCTTCTGACAAAAAGGGCCTAGAAAAGATTAAAGAAGTATATGCCTGGTTTAAGTGCCCGATTGTAGAATCAGGGTTCAAGGAAGCAGAAATGATAAAATACGCTTCCAATGCATTCCTGGCAACAAAAATCTCTTTCATCAATGAGATTGGCAATATCTCAAAGAGGATGGGAATAGATGCAAACATGGTCTCAAAAGGAATCGGGTTTGATAAGAGAATAAACCATTATTTCTTAAGGTCAGGAATCGGATTTGGAGGAAGCTGCTTTCCAAAAGATGTGAACGCCATAGTCTATAAAGCCACAGAAATTGGCTATACACCAAGATTGCTGAGATCAGTATTGGATGTTAACAGAGACCAGCCAATAAGGTTGTTAGAGCTTTTAGAGCAAAGAGGACCTGTAAAGGGAAAAAAGATAGGCCTGCTAGGTCTAACCTTTAAGGCAGGTACTGATGACATAAGAGAAAGCCCGGCATTGCAGATAGTCAAGGAATTACTGATGGAAGAAGCAGAGCTTTGCTTGTATGATCCAGAGGCAATGGAAAAAGTCAAAAGGTTTTTTCCACATCTGAAATACGCAAAAACCGGCCAGGAGCTTGTCAACAAGAGCGACGTGGTATTGATTCTAACAGAATGGCCTCAATTCAGGAATCTTGATTACGGAGACAAACAAGTAATTGACGGGAAGAACTTATTCTATGATACTACCATAAAAAGGCCGAAGAATTATGAAGGTGTTTGTTGGTAGTTTTTTATTAATATTTTACTTTTTTAATAAATTTTATAAATAATAACTTATTTTTCTTTTTAGTCACTATTTTCAGGAGGTACCTAAAATGAAAAAATATCTATGTTTTATTATAGCAATGATTGTTTTGGCTTCAGCTGCACTTGCAGTCGAAGAGACAGTATTTTCAGATGATTTTAGCGATGGTAATTATACGAGTGATCCGGAGTGGGTTGTGGCTTCCGGGGGGAATGTTTATGTTTCA
>JAFGSP010000077.1 GCA_016934775.1 Candidatus Woesearchaeota archaeon
ATTTATTGTGGAAGGAATTGTTTTTGATTGTGGCTGTGGCGACGGGACTTTTCTGCAGATTCTGCATAAACAATATGGAGATTCACTGGAATATGAAGGCAGTGATATCTCAGAAAAAGCGCTTGAATATGTCCCGGGATTTGTCAGGAAGACATATATCACAGATTTGGAGAAATCCAGGACTTTTCCAAAGAAAAAATTTGATGCTGTGATATGCTCAGAAGTCCTTGAGCACATCAAAGACTGGAGATTGGCCATAAAGAACCTGGCAAAAGTCACGGCGGACAAGGGATTTATGTTAATAACAGTGCCGCATGGCACGAAATACTGGGGGATTAATGATAAGTTTGCTAATCATTACAGGAGGTTTGAGATAGGCCAGATAGAGAAAGAGCTTGAGAAAGAAGGGTTTGAAATAAGGAAAAGGATATGTTGGGGTTGGCCTTTTTACTGGTTATACTATACGTTCTTTCTAAATAATACAGATCCAAGATTAACTATGGCAAATCCAAGCTCATTCCCAAAAAGGATTGTCGCAAGTGTCTTATATTGTTTATTCTTTATCGATGACTTGTTTAATACTCGAAAAGGAAGGCGTTTGTTTATTGTCGCAGAAAAGATTTGATTTTTCTAAAGTTCCTGCAGGCCAACCCCAAAATCCCGAATAAGAAAAAATAAAGGATATTGATCAGATGGAACCCGAAAGCAGATGAGATAGCGATTTCTTTTGCAACTCCGAAAAACAGAAAGGCCACAGACCAACTGGCTTCCTGAGTGCCGAAGCCAAGTATACCGTTGATAGGCAGCCCGCTTACAATAGAGGTGAAAGAAAACACAATAACAGCTTTATATGCCTCAATGTTCACACCCATCGCATTGATGATTATATATGACATTATGTAGTTTGAAATCCATATCATTAAAGATGAGATAAAGATTGGCAGCTTTTTGAAATTCATGATCTTAAGATGTCCAAGCGTGTCGTCAACCTTTTCAATTATGTATGCATATATCTTGTATTTCAAAAGCTTCCTGCGCTTGAAAAGGGACAGGTATTTGTTGCCGAGACTAATCATCATTAATCCCACAGCAATAAAAATAAGAGACATTATCCCTGCTATCAGGAATATGTTGTCATAAGCACCTGATATGGTTGTCGTAAGTCCGAATAAGAAGAATATCACTATGAAATCAAAAAACCTGGCAATAAAAACAGCAGCGACGCCCTGTGTTTTTTTGAATCCTTCTTTAGATACCAGATATACAAAGGATAATTCACCTGTCCTCATCGGAAGCAGGCCGTTGAAGAAATTATGGATACAGACAATATTGAAGAGTCTGTTGAATTTAATCTTTTTTTCAAGCAGTATCCAGAACCTGAATGTCCGGAAAATATAGGCAACCCCATAAAATCCTAGTGCGGTTGCCAATGTTTGCAAAGGCATGTTATTTAGGATTTTTGTAAGGTCTGATATATTTATTTGCGTTAGCAGAAGATATACCAGGAGAACAGTCAGGACTATAGATACAGAAATCCTGAAAAAAGAATTTCGTTTCATTCTAAGTTGATGAACCTGACTTCATAAGGCATGTCTGTGCGTTGGTAATTTTTCACAAGTATTTGCTTGTCCTGAAGCATTTCGTTGAGCTGGCTGTCGTTGAAAGATCCTCCTTTCCTGAACAGGAAATAAAGTGGCTGGGCCTGTTCACCCTGAGGGATATATGCAAACTGCACGAGCCTGTAATTGTTTTTCAGATATTCAAAAATCTCCGGATTCTGGAAATAGTTCTGGAGACCCCATTGGTAGGCAAATACCCAGCTGACATTGAATTCTGATTCAGCTCTCATGAAATACTCAACATTTGCAGGCGGCTTATAGCCTTTCCTGTCAGCATGCCATAAAATGCCGAAACTCTGCCCTGATGAATGGAATACCCTGTCATCTGGAAGAGCATGCTGGTTGATATATTCTCCAGCAATGTCAAGACCCGGAAACTGCGTATTGAACATCCTGTCCCTTGAGTCCTGCATATGCTGCAAAAAATTTTTTCCCTGCGACAGAGGAATGATGAACAACAAAATAATAACTGCAATGTATGCTGTCTTCTTAAGATTAGAATCATTCACGAAATTCGCAATGTTTTTTGCGGCAACATCTATGAAAAATGCTATCATAAAAATTATTAAGGGCGCAACAGGAAACTGGTGATAATTATGGCTGCTAAGCTTGAATCCCATCACAAAGATAAATACGAAAAGCGCTATTGAATATCCGAATATGAATCTGTAGCTCATCTTATCCTTATTTTTGGTGAAGAAGAGTATAATGAAAAGCAGCAATCCCAAAAACATAAAAACCATGCCAAGAAGAGTAAAATTATCAGCAACATAGCTCTTTATGATCTGCCAGAATTGGCTGTTAAAGACAAGGCTTAAGTCAATGAGTCCAGTCAGGCTGTCGGTTCCAGAAGGCAGATCAATTCCTGGTTTGTATACTGTGTTTTTAAGATAGAACTCACTGTATATGAACCATAAGGGGAAACCAGAGGCAATTATCCCAGATATGATTCCAGGGGCAATGAATGTTTCCTTTTTTCTAAATATTCTCTTATAGGGGAATGTGATCAAAACAGGGATGCTGATCACAGCAAAGGTATATTTTGTAATACAGGCAAGCATTATAAAAAACACAGCCAGATATAGCAGATGATTCTTTTTAAGATCCTGGTTAATCCATCGGATATAGAAAAAAGAACCTAAGAGCATGAATAATATTCCTGGATTCACGACTTGGACATTGTGGCTGAAAAACACATATAACGGGTTGACAGCAGCAAGGAATGCACATAGCAGTGCAATATCTTCTCTTTTAAAGAGTTCCTTGATAAGTAGATAAAATGCAGCAACAGAACCAAGTGATAAAAAAATATTTGTTAGCCTTGCGACACTGAGGCTGATGCCGAACAGCTTGAAAACAGCACCTACTATTATTGATATTGCCGGGAAGGTGTCATAATGCGCTCCTGTCGGATTTTCATAAATGCTCTCTGTAGTGTCTCTCATCGGAACAAAAAAGCCTTCTTTGAAGAAACCCTCTCTTGCAAAATTCCTTGCCTCAGTGATATAATGGGTTGTCTTCCAGTTATGATAACCGATTACAGGATACTGGTAATGGTACAGCCTGAGATAGAAACCGAATACTAAAATTGCCAACAATATTGCGAGAGGCCATAGAGAAACAAAGATTTTAAGTATGTCTTCTGTGCCAAGCTCAGGCTGAGTTGTCTTTTTTTTCTTTTGTTTTTTTTCTTTCTTCCTGTTTGACTTTGGCATCTAAGAAGTTGATTCCGGCTAATTATATAAATTTATTGATGGGATTTTTATTTCAGAATAATTTTTTGAATGAATATAAACCCCAGAAAAGCCCCTTGCGGAGCTCTTCCAGGGAAAAAGAGGTGAAAATAACTATTGATTTTTGTATCCACTTTAGAATAGTTATCGCTTATATTTAAAGATTTCGCTTTGATTCCATTTTAAAGTGGTGACACATAAGACACACACCTTTTTATATTTATTAAGACCTCTTTCTGGATATGAGATGTGTCAAGTGCGGAAAGCCGTCTGAGCTAAAAGTACAGAATCTGGAGGCATGTGAATCCTGTTTTATCAAGATAATCCAGAAAAGGGTAAGAAAGGAACTAAGGCTAAACAGGCTCATAAAAAAGAATGACCGGATACTTGTGATTGATGATAGCTCTGCAGAGTCAAAAGCATCTGAGTATCTTCTGAAGGATATAATAAAAAACCTGCCTGTTAAGATTACAGTTAAGAAAATTAGTTATAATCTTGGTGAAGAGCTAAACGGAGATTATGATAAAATAATCATTCCTTGGAATGCTGACAAAGAAGATGAATATTTTCTCCATGCTGTCTTTCAAAACAAGGACGCGCCTTATCTCGGACACTATAAACTTGGGAAAAAGACTTATGTAAAGCTTTTGTTGCCTGTGCTGCACGATGAAGTTATTTTGTATGCAAAATCAAAGAAATTCAAGTTTAAGAAAGATGAAAAAAAGTCTTATGTCTCCGGGCTGCTGGACAAACTTGAGAAAGAATATCCAGAAGTTAAGTTTAGTCTGTTGAAGAGTACTATAGAAATCAGGAAAAATATTTAAGTAATATATTAATCATTTTTGAGATGAGATTAAGTCATTTTCTTCTTGTCATTTTTTTGATATTATGCTCCTACACACCAATTTCCCAGGTAAAAGAAGCTCCCTCTCAGATAGACATCTATTTCTGCCCTCATGACATGTGCCTTGAGCATATGCTTAGTCTTATAGACAACTCTACAGAGATTAAATGCGCTTTCTATGACCTTGATATCCCTGAACTGATTGAAGAGCTAAGAAAGAAAAATGCTGATGTTGTTATAGAAGACTCAAATGCTCTTGAGTATTTTCACACAGGCTATTCTGCTGCCCTGATGCACAATAAGTTCTGCGTCTTTGACAATGAGATTATATTGAGCGGGAGCATGAACCCAACAGACAGAGGGAATTATTACAATAACAACAATATCGTCATACTAAGATCAAAATACCTTGCAGAGAACTTCCTTGCAGAGTTTGATGAGCTGAAAAATAATATCTACGGGAAAGGAGACAAAGCCAGGAATCCTGTAGTCAATGTTGGAGACATAACTATAGAGAACTATTTCTGTCCTGAAGATAACTGCAAGCTCCAAGTCATCAATGAATTGAAAGCAGCAAACAAGTCTGTTTATTTCATGACATTCAGCTTCACAGACGAGGATATAGGCAACCTGTTGTGGAACAAGAACTATCTCGGATTGGATGTGAAAGGCATACTTGAGGAGAAGCAGATCTCTCAATATTCAAGATATGAGGATTTGAAAGAGTTCTCAATAATTGATAAAAACAAGTACACAATGCACCATAAAGTGTTCATAATAGACAATGAGACAGTCATAACAGGAAGCTATAATCCAACAAAAAATGCTAATGAGAAAAATGATGAGAACATCATCATCATACATGACAAGGAGATTGCATTGAAGTTTGTGGAAGAGTTTAGCAGGCTTTTTAATTTTCAGGACAACATTCCTGAGAAGACATCAGAGCTGGTCATGAGCAGGATATTATATGATGCAGAAGGCAGCGATACAGACAAGGAATATGTAGAGGTGAAGAATATAGGTGATAAAGAGATTAATCTTGACTATTATTTCCTTACTGATAACAAGACAAACTCAAGGCTTTCCGGGAAAGTTTATGTGAATGAGACAGTAGTTATCAAACCAAGCTTTTCCCTAAAGAATTCTAACGGGATGTTGATACTGAAGCACAACCACGACATCATAGATTTTGTTGCCTGGGAAGGACTCTGGGGATTAGAGGCTGAGGCAGGAGAAGAGCTTGTGAGAGCGGATAATGAGAACATAGCAGAAGCCTCATGGTCAATTGCAAAAGTTTAAATCCCTCCCAAGAATCTTGATTAGATTATGCTTTCACTTGGGATTATATCTGGCCTTGCAGCCATGTTCGGATGGGGAATAGCAGATTTCCTTCAGAGCATACCTGTTAGGAAAATGGGTCCATATAAGACCATGTTTGTAAGCAATGTCTTTGCTGTCCTGCTTACTTTTCCAGCTATATTTTTTTTAGGGTCGTTGTATATTTCTTCCTCTAATCTTGCCCTGCTTTTGCTTGGGGGTATCTTCCAGGTGGTTGCCATAGAGTATTTCTACAAATCAATGGAGATAGGAGAACTCTCGATAGTATCACCTATTTCAGCATCATATTCAATAATCACAGTATTCCTTGTAGTGATATTCCTCGGAAAGGAGCTATCTATGCTGACTTTCCTATCCATTGTCCTGATAGTTCTGGGAATAGTGCTGACTTCAACAGATATCCGCAAGATAAGCCAGCTAAAGACAGTTAAGGGCGTGAAAGAATCTCTTGTGCCTTTAGTGCTTTGGGGGGTATATTTCTTCTTTTCAGATCTGGTAGCAGGAAATAATACCTTATACGGGATTAATTTCCCGGAGACAAACTATCTTGTGCTGTTCTTTTATTCTAACCTGATTAACAATCTCCTCATGCTAGTTTATGTATTATTTTTAAGGAAAGGCTGGGTAAGCAGGAAAGACTTCTCTGGAAACAAGGTCCTGCCTGTGCTTTTCATTTCCTCTGTTTTCTACGCCATAATATGGCTTGTAGTAAATTATGCAATCTCAAAAGGGTTTGTATCGATTGTGGCGCCAATAAGCTCGCTATATCCGGTTGTCATTGTGATACTTGCCCTGCTGTTCTACAAAGAAAAACTTGTACTGAACCAGAAGATCGGGATAGCTACAGTGCTGGCTGGACTGTTTTTGATAAGCTTGTAGAATCAATTGTAGGGATTACTAAATCTTGATTTTATATTATCATAAGTCGTTTCCTTACCTTGATAGACTAATCTGATTATAAGGCTTAATCTTGTATTTCCTTCTCTTCTGAATACCCAGTGATGAACATGTGGTCCCTTTGACCATCCAGTATTGCCTAAAGTACCTATTACACTTTCCAAACCTATTTCATCTCCGACATTGACATTTACTTCTTTCAAATGCCCATAAAAAGAATACTCTTTTTTACCATCAGATGTCTCATGTTCAATTACAACAAAATTACCACTTAAATTTTCTTCACCTAACTCATATATTGCGCCCTCTTTATTATCTAAGTTCTCATAATTTTTATTAACACCCTTATGGACCCTTACAACCTTGCCTTTTTGATAAGCAGAATAAACAGGAAGCCCTTCTTTTCCGACTAAATCAACCGCATCTGTTTCATCAAATGTTCCACGAGTATTTTCATGAATAGTATGAGTCGGTGATTCTTTAGTTAGAATTCCATCTAATCCTTCTTTCAGGGGGCAATAATAAACATTCTTGGTTAGTCTGTCCATAGATAATTGGGTGATACTTTTATTTATAAATATACCTTCAAAAAAAGCTCACTGGACAATTTACCCCACTGGACATTCCCGTGTGAGGTATTTAAGCAATCCTGCCATATTATGTATTGGTGATGTCAAATGATAGGAATAAAGATAATGGTTGCTTTGGCTACATTGATAATAGGAGGATATTACAGCAGGAAAGAGCTTAAGGCTATGAAAGAACTGATGTTTGAACGTGAGTATATGAATCTGGCGGAATTAAAGAGAATTCATTCTAGGATGGCTTATAGATAAGAAGGATGTGTGAAATTGAAATACATTTTCACATATCATGCAGACTATAGGCTAAAAATAAGAAAATTGAGTAGGGAAGATGTTATAACTGCTATAAAATAACCCTTGAAAATCAGGAAAAAATTCAGTAAATATTATGCAGTCAAAGAGACACATAGAGGGAAAATTGAAGTTGTTTTTGAAAGAAAAGAAAGTTATATAGAGATAATAACTGTCTATTGGATTTAAGATGGAAATCACATTTGATAAGGACGCAGATGCCATGTATATTAAATTAAGAGAGGGTGAATTCTCAAAAAATAAGAAAATTGATGATTTGACTATTGTTGACATGGATAAAGAAGGCAATCTCTTAGGTATCGAACTTCTAGATGTCAGCAAAAGAATACCTAAAGAATCTCTTTCTCAGGTTAATGTAAAAAACCTATTAGTTGAAACTTAGTCCACAACAACAGTCTCAACCTTCTGCAGGTTAAAATACCCGCTCGAGAAATTATAGGCTCCGGAATTCAAAAAAACAAGCTTATCTCCTTGTTTAGGTTTTTTCAGATAGACTCTGTATCTGAAAATATCCATAGAATCAGGAGAGCAGCCTTTTATTGTGTAGGCTTCTCCATCTTCCAGTTCATTCTCGACAAGCAGCCTGATATTCGCGACAAAAGTGTCCATGGCAGCATTATACACAGAGCAGTCCACAATGATGTTGTTGTCATAGATGCTCTTGATATGCGTCTCGAGCTTTACTGGAGAAGCAGCTATGAATCTTCCCGGCTCCATAATCATCTTTATCCCTTTTTGATTCAGCCATTTCCTGAGCTCCCTTATCTTATCAAATATCGAGTCAAGCACAGTTGCGCTGTAATTCTTGTATTCTGCAGGCATTCCTCCCCCTATATTCACTAAATCTATCTTCTCCCAGTGCTGGATAGTATCCTCAAGCTCTTCCTTGAGCGACCATTCACTGACATTCTGGGTCTTCCTGTGAAAATGCAGACCAAGCTTTCCTATGCTCTTGTTCCTTTTCAGCACAGGGATGAGCTCATTTATCCTGCTCGAATACATGCCGTAGACAAAATGCTTACCTGTCTGGATAGTATGCTCCTTCAGCCTCATCCTGAGCAGCAGATCTATCTTCTTATTTTTTTCACTGATGTACTTCAAAAGAACATCAAGGTCTTTTTCATTATCAATGACAAACTTATTTACTCCCCTATCAAAAAGCCTTCCCAGTTCTTCCTTATTCCAGGCCTGGGCAAAAAACCAGGTTCTCTTTCCGTCATCAAGCTGCATAAGGTTCTCAAAACTATGGATGCAGAACATGCAATCTGTCTCTTTCTCAAGAACCTTTCCGACATCTGGATTAGTCTTAAAACTATATGAGACAGCATCGCACAACTCTAACGATTTTTTATACTGCTCAAGAACTTTTTTCCTGCTCAATATGAATCTTGCTTTTTGTATCATCTTATTTCAATAATCCTTCATTGTCCAGTGTCTCCAGGACCTTCATCATTATGAGCGGGAATGTAAAAGTAACATCTCCAATCACAGTTGCAACGTCAGAATCATCTTTTACCTTGCCCCAGGATTTTGCCTCTTCTGTTGTAGCTCCTGACATTGATCCTGAAGAAGAATGCGCTGTTGTCATATAGACAGCATAATCAAGCCCTCCATTCAGCAGGCAGGCAAGTATGGCGTGATGCTTTGAAATGCTTCCTCCAAGAGAAATAAGGCCTTTCTTGTCGTCATGGCTTGTGCTGAACAGGATTTTCGAGAAGTCCTTGACAACATCAATTACAAAATCATTATGCTTCTGCTGGAGCATGAAAAGATGGAAACCAAGGGCACCATCTGTGATGCCTGGGCAGAATATAGGAACTTTTTTCTTTGATGCTTGGTATAGTATTGAACTCTTATCATCGAGTATCAATCCTATCTCATATATCATATCTGAAGGAGTCCATCTTGGCTTTTTGCTGTACAGCACAGAGAGCATCTTCCCTATAGTGTCTTCAAACTTGAGATACGATTCATTCCTTATGAACAAATTTCCAACTCTATTGACTCCTTTTTCATATAGCTCAATGTCATTCGGCTTGAAATTTCCTATGACAAAATCCTCTCCCTTTGATTTCATGATATCTTCTTCAATGCCGCCCACTGTCGTCACGATGACATCTATCATCCCAAGCTCTATAAGCTGGGCAAAGAACCCCCTAAGCCCTGATGTGACCATGTTGCTGGTGTAAGTGAAGAACACCTTTGCTCCTGATTTCTTCATCTTCAGGATGACATCTACTGCCTTCTTCATCTCGCTGCTCTGGAATCCGACATTGCCGAGGCCTTCCACAAGCTCGTTCACAGATATTCTTTTTTTCCATCTAAGATCCTTGACTTTTTTCATAGAGACCACCAATTAGACTAATAACTAATGAGAATAACAGAGAACTTATGCACCTTTCTTACGGACAGTGCTTTTCATATTGACTGGAAATAAATCTTAGTTTAAAAAATTATTTGAGCAATTACTTCTCCTTCTCAATAGAATCCGCAATCTTTCTGAAGAAATCAGACAGCACTTTCCTGAAATCATTCCCTATATCATCCCAATCCTTGACTTTTTTTCTTGATTTGGGTGTTTTCTTAGTCTTTTTCTCTTCTTTTGTTCCCCCAATCAGTCTCGCGAATATTGTAGCATACCCTCCTATCAGCACAGCAATGAACACAACCGGATAAATAAGCCAATCAAATGCCGAGAAGACAGTGAAAATGTCTTCAGCGATGAACCTATCTATCAAAGAGAATATCTCTAGGATGAACTTAACAAGGAACATTGAAGCCAAAGAGCTGAAAATAGGTCCAGAAAGATTGAAAGGGAAAACAAAGGAAAAAATCACTTCAGCTATCATGAAAATAATAGACATGACAACAATCAGGACAGCATTGCTGTTGATGAAACTCACTACCAGCCTATACGGATAGACATTGATTGAAATCACATTGATGAGGAACAACAGCACAAGGAATATCATCAAACCTATTATTTTTGAGAACACGATCCTGAAAGCTTTCATCCTACTAGGTTAATCAGAAGGATATAAAAAATTTACTTTTCCTCATCTTTCACAAGGAAATCCTCAACATTCTCTTCAAATTCTCTTCTCTTGAGTTCCCTGCGCATCTTCTCAAGCCATCTGTAGACATTTGAATGCGGGCTTCCCTTTAGGAGCATCTCAATAGCTTTTCTTGCTATAGAAACAGTATCAGACCTTCCAATCAGGGAAACAGTCTTGCCAAATACAGAGATATAAGTGTCTGTGTATTCTTCGATAAGCCTCCTTGATTTACCCTCTTTTCCGATTATTCTGCCCTTAATTCTCCTGAACTGAGTTGGTTTTTCAAACTCCGGCAGGCTGATGACCTCGAAAGCATAATCCTGCTTTAGCAGAAGCATAGCAATTTCAGGGTTAAATCCACGGCCGATAGCCTTTATCAGATCTCGTGTTTCATATAGAAGAAGCGCATCCTGGCCTGAAACAGTCACATCTCCTTCTTTAGAATCCACCTCAATCTTGGTTTTTGTAGCTTCCTCTATCTGTTTTTTTACTTCTCCTTGTTTCCCTATGAGGACAGCAATCCTATCATGAGGGATCTTTATATGGTAGCTAAATTCAGCCATACACTCCCGAAATAACAGATTGTTTTTAAAACTTGCTTAATAACTAGCTAAACCCAGACATCCCTCTTGATTTTTTCTCTCTGCACTCCCATTTCTTTTAATATCTCAACAAGCGTCCTTACAAATTCAAGTGAGCCGCATAAGTAGAATGTGCTTTTTTGGATATCTCCTACTGTTTCTTTTATGAAAGCCTCATCGATCCTGCCAGTATGGCCATCCCATTCTTCCCTTGTAATAGTATGGAATACCTTAATGTTGCTGTTTTCTTTTTCTAATGATTTCAGCTCTTCCCTGTAGACAATATCCTGGGCAGTCTTCGAGCTGTAGAGTAAAATTATCTTTTGGTTAAGCTTCTTTTCAGTGGAATATCTCATGATGCTCATGAAAGGGACTATGCCGCAGCCTGCTGAGACAAAAACAAGATTAGTATCTTCTTCTGAAAACGTGAACCTCCCTTCAGGGTAACTGATATTAATCTTATCTCCGATTTTTACTTTGTCATGCATATGGGGGGATAGTTTTCCTCCCTGCACTTTCTTAATAGTCAGGTCAATATATTCTTTAGAAGGCGAAGATGCTATTGAATAAGATCTCTTTACCAGCTTACCTATGTTGACATATATGTTCACAAACTGGCCGGGAATAAAGTCTAATTTATGTTCAGGCTGAAGCCTGAAAGTCTTGACATCAGGAGTTTCATCAATTATATTAATGACTTCCGCATTGATAGTCTCTTCATCCATATCTAAAAGAATAAGGTTAGTTCTTAATAAGATTTTTCATTAACATTGCTTTATTGAAGGAAACTCAAATTTTTTCTTTTCTTTGATTTTTTCTGTTGTTACTCTTATTTTCTTAATGAATTCCGCAACCCTTATATTCATATATTTTTCAGGATACACAGAAATATAAGTTGAGCCTTTTTCAAGAAGCATCATTGCTCCCTCATTGTTTAAGTGGAGATAATGATAATAGCCTACAGCAATCTGAATGAGCCCCTGAAGGAATTTCTTTTCTTTACCAGCATTCAGCCAAATCTTCTCCCAGGAGTTATGCGCCTCAAAGAATTGTCTGCTGTTGAAATGCTCAATCCCCTGCCTGAATAACTCATCCATGGAATAAGGGATAGTTGCATTCTTAAAAAGATTGTTAAAGTGTAAAGTAAAGTTTTTAAGTCCACTTTTTTAACTAATTAATACACACGTTCTAAAAGAACCAACAGATTAATGCACTCAATCCTGA
>JAFGSP010000007.1 GCA_016934775.1 Candidatus Woesearchaeota archaeon
ATAATCACCTTGCAAAAAAAGCGCAGAGGATTGAATATCTTAAAGACGGCGTAGTTGTCTCAAAATCAAAGATATTATAATATTAACACAATATAGATTAACTAATCTACAAAGGAGGTAAAAAAATGAGAAAACAGATTGTATTTATCGGAATTATGCTGATACTGGTTATTGTTGGGGTTCGGGCTATAGATGCGCCTGAAATAGAGGTCACTTTGCTGAACCAGGATCCTGATCCTGTCGGCCCTGGAGAATATGTTGAGATGAGATTCTCTATAAGCAACAGCAAACAGGGAACCTTAGCTGAAGATTTCCAGGTAATGTTGGATACTAAATATCCTTTTTCCCTTGATTCAGGAGAAGAAGTCCTAAGATCTCTTGGCGATCTACCTGCTCTTGGCGCAACAAAAAATGTAATAGTTGTCAAATACAGAGTCAGGGTTGATGATAATGCAGTTGAGGGCACAAATAATATTAGGCTTAACTACAAGTATAGGGGGATCGATTGGGTAGGAGTTGAATTTGATGTCAATGTACAGACATTGGATGCTAATCTGGCAATTGTTTCTGTAGAAACTCTTCCTGAAAAGATCAAGCCTGGTGAAGAAGCCAAAATAAACATTAAAGTCAAGAACATGGCTGATTCCACCCTCAAAGATGTCACAATGAAACTTGATTTGACTTTTTCATATGTGTTGAGCCAGGTCTCTGCCTTGACAGCCACTGATTCAGTTGCAGCATTTAATGCATTGCCTTTTGCTCCGCTCGGGAGTGCAACAGAACAGAAGATATTCAGTCTCGGGCCTGGCCAGGAATATGAGTTCTCATATGACTTGATTGCATTTTCAGATGCAGAATCAAAGATATATAAAGTTCCTGTACAGCTGTCCTATTATGATGAGCTCCAGACACAATATACAAAGAATGATGTCATAGGACTGATTGTAGGGACTCAGCCTGACATGAGCGTCGTCATAGATGAGACAGACATCTATGTGGGCAAGCGATCAGGCACAGTAACTGTGAAATTCATCAACAAGGGGTTTTCAGATATAAAGTTCCTGGATGTGACGCTTGCTAAGAGCGATGCCTTCGAAACAATATGCTGTGATGAGATTTACATAGGGAATGTTGACAGCGACGATTATGAGACAGCGGATTTCAAGATATATCTCAATGAGAACGGCAAAGCTGAAAAGAAAATCCCTTTCAAGGTCGTGACTGAATACAGGGATGCTAACAATAATATTTACAGGGATGAGCATGACCTGGAACTGAATATAATGAGTCCGGCAAAATTAGGGATGCAGACCAGTTCAGGAGGATTCTTCTGGGTTGTTCTTCTGATTATCGCAGTCGTTGTCGGGATCTGGTATTTCAGAAGACGGAAGAAAAAGAAATAATTTTTTTCTTTTTACAATGATAATAGAGTATCTCCGGCTTTCGCTGAATAATTTGGGCCAGAGAAAAGTAAGAAGCTGGCTCACTATGATTGGCATATTTATAGGAATAGCCGCAGTTGTTTCTCTCATTGGTCTCGGAGAAGGTCTCAGGACAGCAATCACCTCCCAATTCGGGTTTCTTGGCACGGACGTCCTTAGTGTGCAGGCATCAGGGATAGGCTACGCCGGTCCTCCGGGTTCAGGCGTGGTAGAGCCGTTAGAAGATACTTTGGCAGCAAAGATAAAAAAGATTCCTGGAGTAAAGACAGCTTTCAACAGGTATATAGTTTCAGGAACAATGAGTTTCAATGGGAAACAAGGCATTGGATTTGCCGTCAATCTTCCAGGAGGGGAAGACAGAAAAATCCTGATAAGGATGATGAACATCAAGACAGAGGCAGGGAGGCTGCTTAAAGATACAGATAGAGGAAAAGTCATGCTTGGGAATAGTTTTTTGGAAGAGGGCCATTTCGGTAAGCCGATACTTCCAGGCAGCACTGTGTTGTTGAATAATAAGGCGTTTGAAGTTGTCGGGATCCTTGAAAAAAAAGGGAATCTCATGATGGATGGGGCAGTATTAGTAAACGATGAGGACCTTTTCGATATTTCTGAAGATGACGGCACTACAGATATAATAGCAGTGATAGTCGAGAACGAGAACAAGATAGCAGAAGTCAAAGAAGATGTAGAAAAATTCCTGAGGAAAGAGAGAGGCGTGAAAGAGGGTGAGGAGAATTTTGAAGTCTCAAGCCCGCAGCAGATTCTTGATTCTCTTAACTCGAGCTTGTTTGCTGTCCAGCTTTTTGTATATATTATTGCGGGGATTTCACTGGCAGTTGGCGGTGTAGGCATCATGAATACAATGTATACAGCAGTACTTGAACGAAGGAAAGAGATCGGAATAATGAAGGCAATAGGCGCAAGAAACTCAGCGATATTTTATCTGTTTTTCATAGAATCAGGATTTTTAGGCATGGTCGGAGGCATAATAGGAATAACTTTGGGCATGATATTTGCTTACGGGCTTGCAGCAATAGGCAGATTAGTGTTGGGAGGTGAGCTTATCCAGGCGACAATAAGCCCTTACCTTATCTTTGGCGCATTAGCATTTTCATTTGGTCTCGGAACCTTTTTTGGCGTGCTTCCTGCACTCCAGGCATCAAAGCTGCATCCAGTGGATGCCCTACGTTCAAAATAAACTACTAGATGATATGATGGATGATATGAGATGATAGGACAGATCAATTACGCAGTGCAGAACCTTCTCCATAGGAAGACGAGGAGCTGGCTGACTATCCTCTCAATCCTTATGGGAATTACAGCGATATACGCTATATTGAGCTTCGGGTACGGGATCCAGGATTACATGGATACTCTCGCGGAAGAGGCCGGCGCTGACAAATTGTATGTTCAGGCAAGGAGCATAGGCGCGCCAGGCACAGATGACACTTTTTCTATCAGCAAGGATGAATTTGAGTATATCAGCAAGATAAAGGGTGTCAATGAGATCGCGCCCATGTATATGAAAATAGGGGAGATTGAGCATAAGGGGGAAAAGATATTCAACTGGCTTCTCGGCTATGACCCTAAAGATTATGAATTTCTGTTTGAATCTTTTACAGCAGACGTAGAGCGCGGCCGGCCTCTGAAAAAAGGAGACACCTACAAATTGCTCCTGGGCTATAATTATCAGGTGGCAGATGAAATATTCAAAAAGCCCGTAAACCTTGGGGATAAGCTTCTTCTTAACGGAGTCACTTTTGAGGTTGTAGGTTTTGTCAGCAAGATAGGCAATCCCAGCGATGACGGCAACATCTATATCTCTCTTGAAGCGACAGAATTATTGTATCCCGGCGCTAAGGATAAATATGCTATGGTACTTTTAAGTTCTGATAAGACAACCACGCCAAAGGACCTTGCAGACAGGATAATGGAAAAACTAAGGAAATACAAAGGCCAGGAAGAAGGGAATGAAGACTTCTATGTGCAGACATTCGAGGATATAATACAGACCTTTGGCACAATTATCAATGTCCTAAACGGTGTGCTTGTCCTGATAGCATTCATCTCTCTTATAGTCGCCTTTGTAAACATAATGAACACAATGTACACCTCGGTACTCGAGAGGACAAATGAGATTGGCGTCATGAAGGCAATAGGCGCCAGGAATAGCGATATACTGTTTATTTTTGTTTTTGAGTCAGGGCTTCTTGGGCTTATAGGTGGTATGTTAGGAATTGTTGCTGGTTATTTTGTTGCTTCTTTTGGCGGTATGATAGCAGCAGCTTCTGGATATACCATGCTTAAACCTGTTTTTCCTATTGGGTTGACAATTGCATGTGCAGTATTCGCATTTATTACAGGCGCATTGGCAGGATTGCTTCCTGCCAGGAGAGCGTCCAAGCTTAATCCAATAGATGCATTAAGGTATGAGTAAACAAAGGCCATAAGATGGAGACAATTTTCAGGAACCTGTCAAAACAAGAGCTCTCGAAAATAAAAAAGCTTTACAGGCCACACAAGATTCAGGAATTTATTGATTCCTTGGGATATAATACAGGGAAAAGGCTATCTGTCCTGAGAGTCCTTAGGGAAAGGAAGGCAGACTGCCTGGAAGCAGCAGTATTCGCATCAGCTGTGCTGCAATATCACAAAATTGAAAATTTTCTCATAAGCCTGGAGTCTGTGAGGGATGAGGATCATGTGCTGTGCATCTACAAGATAAAGAAAAGATACGGGTCGCTGGCGCAAAGCAAATTCCTCGGATTAAAAGGGAGAAGCCCTGTATACAGTTCTGTCAGGGAGCTTGTCATGAGCTATTTTGAGCATTATTTCAATTTCTTTGGAGAATTAACCTTGAAGAAATATTCAGAACCTTTTTTTCTTGATAAATTAAACAAAGATTGGGTCAGCAATGATAAGGTGATGTATATAATCGAAAAAGAGCTTTGTAATATGCCTCATATAAGGATTATAGAAGATAATCCAGATCTTCCAAGAGTCGGAAAAGAAAGATTTGCCAGAGAGATACTTGTCAGGCCAAAAAATATCCGCATTGGAAGACAATACCAATGCCTGGAAAAATAGGCATTTTAGTCTGAAAATCAAGAGAAACAAAGCCAAAATATGGAAATCTTTTTAAACTTCATCGACTTTAGCATCTTCAAGTTAAACGGAGGTTGAATCAAAATGACAGAAGCATATTGTGTTAAATGCAAAGCAAAAAGAGAGATGAAGGACGAACAGGAAGTTACTATGAAAGGTAAGGGCGGAGACAGGAAAGCTATGAAAGGCGTCTGCCCGGTTTGCGGAACAGGAATGTACAGGATTTTAGGAAAAGCATAAATTAAATTTTTTATTTTTTCCTGTCGATATATTTAAATACTATCTATTCTAGATTATTTCATTATGGTAAAGGCCAATGTGGATATTATTCTGGATTTACTTAGGGAAAAAAAGACAGTTTCTGAAAACGATATAATCTCTAAGCTTAAATTGCCGAAAGAAGATATCCAGAAATCGCTTGATTATCTTGAAGAAGACGGCGTTGTAAAGATTCAGCACAAATTTCCGCATATGATGGTAACTCTTATTAAAGATCCTGATGAGGCATCTAAAGAGACACCAGATGTTTCAGAAATGGAAGGAGACAAAGAAGACACGCCGCCTGATTCTTCTTCATTTGATGAACAGTATGCACCAAAGACAGTTCCTGATAAAAAAACTCCTGAAAAACCAGGCCAACCATCAGCGCAGCAAGGTGTTTCAACACAAATTCTAAAACCAAGCCCTGAAATAGGAATAAGTACGGGCCAGGAGCCAAAGCAAAAAGATGGTTTGATTACAACAGGTCATGAAACAAACGAAGAAACTGAAGATTTTCAATTTCAGCTGGCTGAACAGGGAGAACAAAACATTCCTCCTCCTCAGACACCCGGGCATAACCAAGGCCAGTCACAAATGAATTTATTTGTTTCTCCTACAATGGTTTCAGAGGGCAGCGGAGGGAATGTTCCTCAAAAGAGCATCCCTTCTGACGGCATTGAAACTGTCAAAAGCACTCGTGAATCAGCTTTTGAGCCAATGCCCGGGCCTATAGAAACCAGGCCAGAAGAAGTCCCGGATGTTAATCCTCTTAATGAAGATTCATTTGGGTTTGAGCTTAATGCACCTTCTCCCGGCGGAAAAGAGGAAAAAGAACAGAAAAAGCCAAAGCCTGTTTTAGCTTATAGTGATAAGTATTCCAAGAAAAAAGACTACAGCTTTCCAAAGCAGGTCCAGAATGATGTTGAGAAGATTGATTATCTCATTACTATGGCAAATCAAAAAATAACAGAGCACGACTATAAAGACCTGAATGTGCTATATAGGAACATATATGAAATGTACACTAAGGTAGATTTAAGTCCTAATGAGCGATATATAGTCGGAGATAAGCTCAATGAGCTTTTCGACAGGGTTAAGGGAATCTACCTCATAGAGGGCACAGCAATC
>JAFGSP010000078.1 GCA_016934775.1 Candidatus Woesearchaeota archaeon
ATGTTCATGCTTGCTGTAGGATTTGCATCAGCAATCGGGGGTATTTCCACAATAATAGGAGCAAACCCTAATGCAATTACAGCAGCCTATTTGAGGAATGTGGCAGATTACTCGTTCTCTGACTGGGCAAGAGTTGGTTTTCCTGTTGCATTCCTGATGTTTATTATAGCTTATTTTGTGATTTCAAGGATATATAATCTAGGTGAGGAAACAATCAGTATAGGGATGTTATCTGAACTCTGTAGAAAGAAGAAGCTTACAAAACTTCAGCGAAGGCTGATAACTATATTTATTCCGACCATCATTCTATGGTTATTTGGTGGAGAACTGACATCTTTTCTTGGGCTTCCTATTGACTTTTACAGGACAGAGATAATAGGGCTGGCATCATGCATCCTGCTTTTTAGTTTCAGAGTTCTCCAATGGGAAGATGTGAGGAGGATTCCCTGGGAAATTTTCCTATTAGTCGGAGGCGGCCTGACTCTCGGGCAGATCCTTATTGATTCTGGTTCAGCAGCTTTTTTGGCAGAAAGACTTTTCCCTGTTATTTCTTTTTTCCCAGATTTTATCATAATTTTCATAATTGTCATGATTTCCATGGTTCTTGGGAATTTTGTCAATAATTCTTCGGCTACAATTATCCTTGTGCCTGTGATAATAAATATTGCGCCTCTTTTGGGTATAAATTATGCATTGCTGGCAATGACTGTTGCAATGGCTACAGCAATATCACCACTTACACCTATGGCTTTGCCTGGTTTTTCAATCATATATGGTACAGGCCATGTCACTAGGAAAGAGATGGTCAGGACAGGCTTGGCTATAGCGTTGATATGCGGTCCGGTGCTAGCAGGAGTGCTGTATCTTTTTAGCATTATTATTTGAATATCAAGATGAGCCAAACAGCCAGACCATGCTACAGGTTTTTTATCCTGTCATCGATCTCTTTGATTCTTTCTTCATAGGTCTGGATCTTATCCTTCATCTTTGTTACTCTTGAATCAAAGATTCCCCCTTTTCTTTTCAGGAACAGACTGATTCCGAAAAATGTCAGGGAAGACACAACAGCCAATACGATAATTATTCCTGTTAGTTTCAAGATGTTTCCCAATGACGGGCTGAACATCTTTCCATCCTCCATTTCAAGTGTGTCTTTTAGTTTCTCAAAAGGAGATTCTTTTGCTTTTATTTCTTCTGTCGTGCTTTCAGCTTCTTTTCCGATGATAGAGAAGAAACCTAATTTTGATGGCGTAGCAAAGAAATAGTAATATTCAGCATCCTCATCAATGAACTCGCTTTCTGTTTCTGTCCATTCAGTTCCATAGTTAAGAATGGAGAATCCTTCAAAGCTTGCGCTCTGGTTATCGATCCATTCTTTAGATATCTTAAATTTTATCCTTATGCTGCTTAAATCTTCCAGCTGAACATTAGATGCACTTATCTTAAAATATTGATAATTATAAGGAGATATTGTTTGTTCATATATAGGGAGATTTTCATCATAACTTCTTATATCTATAGTGACATTTTTTACATCATTTTTTGTTGTAAGGTCAAACCAATATACAGAAAGATTTGTAATTTCAATGTCATTTGCTATAGTCTCATTTGCTTTAATCATGAAAAATTTTTTAGAAAAATATGAAGGTGTCGCATTCCAGTTTGGATTATATGCTCCTCCACTACTCCCCCCGCTACTGCTGCTTCCTCCAGGACTGCTTGAGGTTTGGCATGCTGCACATGGTCCGCCGCAATCAACTCCTGTCTCTCCCTGGTTTTGGATTCCATCTGAGCAGGTTGCTGTAGGAATGAGGCTTAGAGAGACATTAAAGTCAGATGATTGCGAGACTACAAAGGGGATTGTAGAAACAATAATTAGCAGCATGACTAATAAATCTGTTTTCCTCATTTTTTGAATAACCTTCCTGATAACAGCTTGTTTTTCCTGAATATTACTAGGATTATGATTGTCAATAATAGGAAACCTGAAAAAATCCTAAAATATTCAGGGAGCGATGAAAGTTCATTATCTACAGGGACAATAACTTTGAATTCATTGTTGAGTTTGATATTCAGGTTGATCGGTCCGTCAGATACAGAAACAGGGACTGCAGAATATCTAACAGAATATTGGTCTCCTGGTTTTGCATCTTCAGGCACTTTAATGACAAGAGATATTGTCTGGAAAGGCTTATCCTTTCCGATAGTGACTTCTGAAAAGTTCTCTTTAAGCTCCGCAATCTTGCTTTCCAGCAAAAAATTGAAAGTAAGTTCTGATTGATCCACATTCTGTAGTTCTATATTATATTCTTTTGATTCTCCTGGGTTAAGCACCATAGTATTATCTTCCAGGAATTCTGACGCCATACCATAACTATGTGCGGTTGAAGAGAATATTAGCATGAAAAAAAACATTATGGCAATTTGTTTGTCCATACTTCAGGATTATGATTGGAACCTTAATAAAATTTTTGTTTTCTAGGCTCGGAGAGACTAGATTCAAAAATATTCAGATTTTTGTTTTCTAGGCTCGGAGAGAC
>JAFGSP010000079.1 GCA_016934775.1 Candidatus Woesearchaeota archaeon
TAAGTAATCCTGTCTTTATGGACCTATAACCTGAGGTGCAGTCCTTGATTTTATGCATTCCTGCAACAACCCTTGAAAAGAAATTTCCTCCTTTGCTGATTGCCCTCCTTAAGAAATTCCAGTCAGGAGTGTCACCTCCTTTTATATATCTGGAACCTATGACAACATCATTTCCCGCATCTATTTCCCTGATAAATTCAGGAATAAGTTCTGGAGGATGGCTGAGATCTGAATCCATCTCAAAAACAACATCCGCCTTAAGCTTTTCTAATGCATAACTGAACCCTCTTTGATATGCTACACCAAGACCTTTCTTTGATCCGCTTAGAAGATGAAGTTTTCTGGATTTCTTCTGCATCTTCCTGATTTCTTCTGCTGTCCCGTCAGGGCTGTTGTCATCAACCACAAGGATATGCATATCATAGCGTTTTATCTTACTGAATTGCTTCTGTATCTTTGGAATGATGATACGGATATTCTTTCTCTCATTATAAGTAGGAAGAATCACTACTGCCTTCATTTACAAGAAGTTATATAGATTGATATATAAAAATATCTAAGACTATAGAATAGAGCCACAACTCACTTTTTCCTGATAATGGCATATCCAAGTCCGCCAAATATGCAGGCAGCGCCCATTGTCAGGGAATTGAACTCAGGCACTGAAGCCAACTCTGCAGGCTCTGATGCCGCAATACAAGCTATAGTGGCTAAAAATACAAGTCCGTAGGTTATGAGTTTTTTCATTTTCCCCCGATAAAATAAGGAAATGCCTTGCCCTTTATAAATTTTTCTATATTATTCACTACTACGTGGTGAATTTTTAAGAAATTAATTAATAACGTCCTCTGCTGAATATAATAGAAGGGATTGTCTTGATGATTATTGATATGTCAAGAATTAGCGACATGTGCTTGACATAATAGATATCATATAGGACTGCTTTGTCAAAATTCAATTCATGCCTGCCGCTGACCTGCCACATCCCTGTAAGGCCTGGCTGCACCTTGAACCTGAGCTTTCTCCAACCCTTATAAAATTCAATCTCTGCCCTTATATGCGGCCTTGGGCCGACAATTGACATGTCTCCTTTCAGGATATTGAAAAGCTGCGGAAGCTCGTCTATGCCTGTCCTTCTCAAGATGTTTCCGAACCAAGTAACCCTAGGGTCTTTTTTCATCTTAAAAAGAATCTGGGTCTCGCTTTTCAGCTTGGTCTTTACCTTATCAGCTCCGACGATCATTGTCCTGAATTTATAGCATAAAAAAGGCTTATAGTCTTTGCCTATCCTCTCCTGCATGTAGAATATCGGACCAGGCATGGTCAATTTCATCATGAGGATTATGAAAAGGAAAAGAGGCCATAGAAACAGAAGCGCTATAACTGTCAGCACTATGTCAAACAATCTTTTTACTTGAAGATAGGATTGGCTCTTTGAGGATGAAGGGATATTGATGACAGGATAATCCTTGAATTCATCAAAATTTACCTGATCCATTATCAGGTTAAATGCCGAAGGCACTACTTTCCATGTTATCTGGTTATTTTCAAATATAATCTTGATCAGGCCGTCTGTAAGATGCTCTTCAGTTATAAATACAACATCTGCTTTTTCTTTTGAAATCGATTCCTTAAGTTCAGATAAGCTTGAGGTCATACCTATAATCTTATACCCCAACAATTTATTGTCTTTTATCCTTTCCATGAGTTCAGTACTGTTCTTGCCATAGAATAATACTCTCTGCTGATCATATCCCAGCCTCCTGTAGAAATAAATCAACCTATAAAGAAGAAACCGTAAAAGGAGAGTAAATATAAAAGAAGCAATAAAGCCTATACTAAGATAGAACACCATCTTTTTTATCCCGAAAATAATTATGAATGCCAGCATCAAAGCATAAGTGATAGTCATTGAGTAAAAAAGACTCATTACCTGGTTCTCATCAAAGAGGTTCCTTTTTTCATCATAAAGCCCGAATGCGCTATAATTGACAATCATGATCAATAATGAGAAGAAAAGCAGCCTGATATAGAAATCAAATTCAGAATTATGCGTCGGATTAAAAAGCCAGCTTGACAAGGTCATTGAGCCAATGAACATAAGCACATCAGAAAAATACAAAGCAAGGAAAAAAAACGATCTTTTTTGGATAATAGACTTCTTCATCAGAGATAAAAAAAGACATCGCATAAATAAATCTTTTGATTACTCTGATTTAAATCTCTTTTTCAGCACCAATATATAAAATTTACTGCTATCAATAATATATCTCTTGAACATCCTTCCTGGTTCAAGGCACAGCCTCCAGAACCATTCCATCCTCAGTTTTCTAATGATCAAAGGTGCCCGCATGAACTTTCCGCTCCAGAAATCCAGCAATGCCCCGACTCCAAGGCACATCCGAGGATTCAATTTTTTTCTGTGTTCATGTATCCATTTCTCTTGTTTTGGAACACCCATTGCCACAAAAAGTATATCCGCGCCTGATTCATTGACCTGCCTGATGACTTCATTATCATCATCAAAATACCCCTCATGCGTGCCGACAACCTTGATTGTGCTTATTTTCTCAGAAATGCTGGCAGCAGCCTTTTCTGCCACTCCTGGCGTGCCTCCAAGAAGAAAAATTTTCCTGTGTTTTTCTGGAAGTCGCTCCAGAAACAACGGAGAAAAATCAGTGCCGTTGCAATTTCCATTAAGCTTTTTTCCGAAGATTCTCATAGCTATGCTCAATCCTATCCCGTCCGGAAGCACAATGTCTGCACTGTTCAGGACTCCCCGGTATTCATCATCAGACTGGGCCTTGTAAAGGCAATCCGCATTCAAAAAAAACACTGTTGATTTTCTCTGCGCAAGCAACTTTATCGATTCTTCGACAGCCTCTTCCATAACAAGATTCTCAAAATTCACGCCCATTAGTTCAGTTGTCCTATCAGGATTCTTACCACTCATCCCGCCAGCCCCTCATATAACGCTGTAACTTTATCGACAACAACTTCCTCTGAAAACCCCTTCTTCACCATATCTCTGCTGCTTTTCCCCATGCTCTCCCTTAGTCGCCTGTCTGAAATCAGCTTACCCAATTTTGATGCCAAATCATCAACATCGCCTGGTTCAATAAGAAACCCATTCACATTGTCATGCACAAGCTCGGGTATACCTGCAACTTTTGTGGAAACAATCGGCATGCCATAAGACATGGCCTCAAGTATACTAACAGGAAGATCTTCATGATATGAAGGAAGCACAAATATGTCACCCCTGGACAAAACACCTTCTTTGTCTTTTCCGCTTATCCACCCATGAAACTTCACCCTGTCTTTTATCCCCAACCCAGTAGCCATTTTTTCATATTTTTTGATATCACCGTCTCCTGCAAGCTCTACAAAGAATCTCTTATTTTTGAGCTTTTCAACCGCCTCCAGCAAATCAGCTGTCCCTTTCCTCTCACCAAGCCTGCCAAGGGATATTAGTGTGAGCTCTTGGCTTGCCTTTCCTGGTTTAGGCTTAAGCTTGCCGGGAACCTGGACAAAGTTCGGGATGACCACAAGCTTGCCCGGGTCGCATATGCCCTTATACTCCTTTTTTCTTAATTCTGATAATACGATTATTTTATCTGCCAGAGAAAATGTCTTCCTGACTCTTTCTTTTGCCTTTGGATCATATTCCTGGAATTTAGGGAAGAAATCAGCGCCATGCATATGGAAAACAACCTTCTTCCTGAATAATCTAGCAATCCGGGCTAGTATCCCTTTACGGATTATGCTCCCATGCACGGATACATGCATATGGAATATTATACACTCTTTGTTGAAGAGAAAAGGAATCGTTTTCAGGAATGCCACAAAGAAATAGATTGATTTCACAACAAGGTCATGCTCTATATGTGTAGGCAAAAAGACAACATCATAATTCTTAAGTGAGTGAACATATGCTTCTGCAACTGACCTCATGCCTCCTCTGGCTTCTGTGCCAAGCATAAGTACCTTCATTTTTTTTCTCTGAATTTCGAATGCCTTGGAACAGGAACAGGAATATCGTGTTTCTTATCATGAAATTCTTCTTTGTCTTGTTTGCGGGAAGGAGGCTCATGGTGCTGTTTATTGTGTTCTTCGTTCTTGTGCTCTTTTTTCTCGTGCTTCTCTTTATCCTCTTCCTGTTTTTTTGCATGTTCCTTTTGGTCTTTTTGGTCCTTATAATCAGGAACATAATCAAAATGGCGCAACGACCTCTGATTAGCTATTCCCAAAAGGGCAAACATAGGATATGTAAAATAGAGATTATA
>JAFGSP010000080.1 GCA_016934775.1 Candidatus Woesearchaeota archaeon
AAAGTCAAGGGCCTGCTGAAAGACAAGCCGGTGATTTCTGTGCTGCTTGAAGAAGCTCCCCGTGTTTTAGGGAAAGAAGTGCTTGAAAAAGGATCTAATATTTTTTCTACTATTGCGAGGGAGGGAAGAAAGTTTAAGATCGGGCTTACAGCCATAACACAGCTTCCTTCTCTTATCCCGAGGCAGATCCTGGCAAATATGAACACAAAAATCATATTGGGCATCGAGATGCAGCCAGAGAGGCAGGCAATTATCGAGTCAGCCAGCCAGGACATGAGCTCAGACAGCAGGGCAATAGCGGCCCTGGACAAAGGCGAGGCAATAATAACAAGCAATTTCACACGATTTGCTATTCCAGTGAAGATTCCTTTGTTTGAAGATTATGTGAAAAGCAGAGTAAAGGAGAAGAAGGCTGAACTGGGTTTTGACGGGGTTAAGCTGAGATAATTTTCAACTAGTTTTAAATATATACTTCTTTTTGGTTCTTACATGAAATTCTCTCACATCGCAGACTGCCACATAGGAGGATGGAGGGATCCTAAGCTGAAAGACCTCAACACAGAGGCTTTTTTCAGGGCAGTGGACACTTCTATAGAGGAGAATGTTGATTTTATCCTCATAGCCGGCGACCTGTTCAACACAGCGCTTCCGGGGATTGATAAGCTGAAAGATGTAGTGAGGAGATTCAAAGAGCTAAAAGACAAAAAGATCCCTGTTTACCTGATAGCAGGCAGCCATGATTTCTCTCCTTCTGGAAAAACAATGCTGGATGTGCTTGAAGAGGCAGGTTTGTGCAAAAATGTGGTGAAAGGTAAAGTAATAGAAGGAAAGCTTAGGCTGGATTTTACAATAGATCCAAAGACTGGGGCAAAGATCACAGGCATGCTTGGGAAGAGAGGCATGCTTGAGAAATCATATTATGAAGAGCTTGACCGCGAGTTCCTTGAGAGAGAATCAGGATTCAAGATATTCATGTTCCATACCTCTATAACAGAACTCAAGCCAAAAAAGCTTGAGAAAATGGACTCATCTCCGATATCTCTTTTGCCAAAAGGATTTGACTATTACGCAGGAGGCCATGTCCATATCATAGAGAAAAAAGATTTTCCTGGATATAAGAATGTAGTTTATCCAGGACCTTTATTTCCGAACAACTATCATGAGCTTGAAGAGCTAAAAGGAGGCGGGTTCTATATTTATGATGATGGTGAGATCAAGCGTAAGAATCTTCTGATAAAAAATGTTTTTGCTGTCTATGTAGATGCTGATAAGAAGATCCCTGAGAAAGTCACAGATGAACTCTTTGCCCAATTGCATAATAAGGAATTCAACAATACAATTGTACTGATCAGGATATCCGGCACATTAGCTTCAGGTAAGATTTCAGATATTGATTTTAAGAAGATATATGAGTTATTATATGAGAAATCTGCTTATTTTGTCATGAGGAATACAGCAGGCCTAGGCAGCAAGGAATTTGAGGAGATTAAGATCCAGACAAGCACTTCCGAAGAGATTGAAGACGTTCTGATAAGTGAGCACCTTGGCCAGATGAAAGTCTCTTCCTGGGATCATAATAAGGAAAAAGCTATGATCAAGCATTTCATGTCAGTGCTCAGCCAGGAAAGGCAGGAAGGAGAGAAAGTCTACCAGTTCGAGGCCAGGATAAAGCAGGAGCTGGAGGAGCTTCTTGGCATCTGATTCCTTTTAGTCTATAAACTCATTTTCATATTGCCGCAATTCTTCCTGAAGATATCATTGAGCTTAATATGTCCAGTATCTCTTCATTCAGTTCTTTCTCGATCTCTTTTATTATGTCAAATGTCTTTTTCATGTGCATCACCTCAGCTATTATTATGATAGAATTCGCTTAAATACCTTACATGAGAATGTCCAGTGGAAAAAATGTCCAGTGAACTAGAAAAAACTGAAAATTATTTATTCTTACTATTTTATTAATAAATATTGACAGGATTCTACAAAAAGGTAACTCCCTGAGATGCCTTCCTTGTTGAAAAGAATCCTGTCACTTATTCATATTTTTTGTTTAAACTTATATTAGAATTGATTTCAGCTCTTCGATTATCTTTTCAGAATATTTATCCTCTACACTACCCATTGCAAAGCTTCCCCTGCCGCCGCCTTTTCCATTAAATTTGGAAAGAACTTTATTCAAAACCGTAGGGATATCCCTATTGATGTCTTCAGATGCATTCACCAGCACAGTTGATTTTCCATTAGCTTTGCTTATGAAGCAGACAATTGTTTTTTCTTTGAGCAGGGCAGTTGACTTATCTATAAGCTGCTTTTTTTCAATATCTTCGACTATATTGTATATAATGATTTTATCTTTGATCCTTTCAGTCTTATAATTATCCAGGAACTGGTAGGATAGTTCCCTGAATCTCTTCTTGTATTCTTCTGTTTCCTTCATGATTCGTTCGATAGATTCGGAAATTCCCGCAACTTCTGTCCCCAACAGTGATGCTGCTTCTCTTGCAGCCCTGCTCAGCTCAAAGAAATCATCCTTCACATTAACCTTGAACTTAATTTCCCAGGCTCCTTTTACAAAACTAGATTTTGTTATCAGCAGATTCCCAACAAATCCAGTAAAAGCAGCATGTGTACCTGTGCACGCTGACCAGTCAAAATCTTTGATTTCAATTATCCTGACAGTCTCTGATTTTATTCTTTCAGGCTTTATCCTAAGATTCTCAAGAGCAACAGCATCTTCTTTTGGGTATTCTTTTTCGATTATCTCCCTGTTCTCTTCAATAATCCTATTTACAAGCTCTTCAGTTTTGAACAGCTTTTCCCAGCTGATCTCTTTGGTGTTGATGAAAAGCGAACTTTCTTTCTCTTCCAGGTCAATCTTTTTCAGTGTGACTTCTCCCAGGGTTTTTTCAAGGCACTTGAACAGTATGTGTTCGCCTGTATGCATCCTCACAAGCCTTATCCTCCTCTCCTCATCAATCTTTAGGATAACTTCCTGGTTTTCACTTAGGTCGCCTTTATCTGCTTTTACTTTATGTATTATTTTGTCGCCTTCTCTAAATACATCTATTACAACACCAGAGAATCCTTTTGCCTCTATCTTCCCCATATCGCATGGCTGACCCCCGCCACCGGGATAGAAAAGGGTGTTTTCAAACTCAACAAGAAGATACT
>JAFGSP010000081.1 GCA_016934775.1 Candidatus Woesearchaeota archaeon
CCACACCTGTTTCTCGTAATAATCAAAATCATGGTCTTTGATCCATTTCACCATGAATTTGTAAAGCCCGTCAAGGTCAAAGATTCCCCTGTATCTGATTGTCCTGTGGAACCCAAAATCGCTATAAATAGCTTTATCCATAAATACTCAGTATATCAATAAGTATACAGGTTTATTAATTTTTTGATTATTCAAGAAATTGATATTCAAAAACCTGTAAGGTTTTTGTTTTATATAATCTTTGATATTTTGAAGTCAAGTTTCCAAGTATTAAGACTATTTTTTTCTTTGATAGCAGATGGTCAAATCTGCGATTTTCCCTATGCGACACTCCGTAGGAGCCATCCCTCGTCGCGTCTGTGTCAAAATAGTCTTTACTTGTTGATGCTTTTATTGATAAAAAAAGTATCCAGGTACTTCATTTTATAGACTATTCAAGAAATTTACTCTTTGCAATACTTGCACACCATAATTTCATCCTGCTCAAAAAGATAGTTTGCGTAATTCCCGCAGAGCTCGCATATGCCTTCTCTTTCACCTATCCTGTTTATGGGCTTTCGCTTCTCTTCCCTCAGTTCCATCTTGTCCACAAGGACCTCGAAGAGCTGCGGCTCAATTTTTAAGATGTCTTTTGAGGTCAGTATACCCACAATATTTGAATCTTCCACAACAGGAAGCCTCCTTACGTTCATGAGGGACATCTTCAGTATTGCATCGGTTATGTCTTTTTCAGGAGATATAGAGACGACTTCTGAGGTCATGATATCTTTAACAGGAGTCTTCTTAGGGTTGATGCCTTTTGCTATTATCTTATGCACGAGATCCTGCTCAGATAATATTCCTGAAAGTTTCCCCTTTTCCTGGATTATCAAAGAGCCGAGGCGCTCTTCTTTCATCTTTTTTGCGCATTCAAACACAGAAGTTTCAGGAGAAACAGTCACAGCGCTTCTTGTCATAGCATCCATTACTTTCAATCCAGTCTTCATTTTACTCCCCATGAAATAGGATGGTTCCTGAGTTTATATATTTTTTTGATGGGTGATAAAGTAGGATATTGATAGATAGAAACAATTTTATACTTCTCTATCCATTTTATCAGTTTTATGGGCTTTTTCAGGACTCTCACGCTTGTTTTCCTATCTTTTTCATTAATACTCTCTTTGACTGTTTCTATTGTCGGAGTGAGCATGCAGAAATTGCTGTATGCTGATGTGTATGAAAGGGTTTTCGAGAACAACAAAGTGTACAGCTATATAGAGGAAAGCCTTGGAGACAGCATGCCCGTAACTCCTAAATTCGGGATACGGGGATCAGTGACAAGAGTGTTGAGGAATACTCTGGATTATCTTCGGGGAGAGGCCCGGGAGCTTAACCTTAGCATCCCCATGAATACCACTATAGATTCTTCTTTGATAGGCCAGCTTGCAGACCTTCCTGTCTGTGAAGAGGGAGAAGAGGACCTAGTGCAGGGCGGGGAGATGAGATGCAGGCCAGCGGATCTTGATGTTTCAGAACTGACTGGGAGAGATATGTCTTCACTGGATGTCTCAGAGTTACTTGGCCTGGGTTCTCATGCAGAGCAGTTAAGGGAGGGCATTGGCCTTTTCAGGAAAGCGATATACGCATCACTGCTGCTGTCTCTTGTCAACATACTTTTCATTGTCTTCCTTAACAGGAGGTCTATTCCTGCAATTGTGGAGTGGGTTGACGCTGACCTTTTCTTTGTAGCTATTCTGATGATCGGCCTTAACTATTATGTGAAGATGCAGCTCTCGATGCTTGTCGACTTACTTCCATTCAGCATCCCTCTACTCGAAGGAATACTCACAGACATAGTGTTTGTGATTCTCGACACAATGATGTTCTACGGATTTATACTGGTGGGGGTGGTTGTCTTCCTTGCTGTAGTCGGATTGATACTCGGATTGCTTATGAGAAAAAAAGTGCCTGAGGTTCCGAAGCCGGGGATGAAAGTAATTAAAAAGAAGAAGTGAAAGGGGAGTTCCTTTAACTTGTCGCTGTTAACCGAACATCCCCTCTAAAACCCACTAATGATAAACCGTATTCCTCTCCCCGATATAATTCCTTGTCATCTGTCTTATCTCCATCTCTTTCTTCTCAGGGTTCAAGATGTGCAATACTTCATGCGTCAATACTTCCTGGTAGGCGTTGCCTGTTAAAGAATCCAGTATCTCGATGTAGTTCTGGAAGATGAAAGCCCTTCCCAATACTCCATTTCCCAAAACACCCTGGGGCACTCTCCTTACAGTCACGCCAGAAGGCACGAACAGGCCGTATGAATGTTCTCTTTCTCTTTCTCTATATCCTTTCTCCTCTTCAGTCTCTTTACGGTTATAGACAACATAAGTGTCATTCCCTAGGCCGTAAAGTAGAACATCAGGCTTTTTTCCTTTTTTTTCGTCTATAAGCAGATCTGTATCTTCAAGCTCTTCTTTTGTTTTCTTCTCTTTAGGCTCAAATATAGCTATCTTTTCAGGTTCATAAAGAAGGGATTCCATTATTTCCTCAAGAGAGAACATTTCCTGAGATTCAGAATTAACTTGGTTAGAAATAACTTCTTTCTGTAATCTTCCGAATATCCTCTCTTTCAGTGAGTGTTCCATTTTAAAAAAGAAGTGTTGTCGCCATATCCGTCTGCTTCCGATGGAGGCGACTAAATAAAAAAATAAATTTATCTAGTTACTCAACATAACTTCAACATCCTTGCCGAAGATCTCTTTAAGGTCTGTGAAGATGGCCTGCTTGATGAATACCTTTGAAGGGATGTCGCTGGATGCAAGCGCGTGCTCAAGCTCTTCCCTTGAAGATTCCTGAATATTCTTCAGAGAACCGTTCTCATCAATATCAGCCTTGCTTACCTGCCTGTCTTCAGCATCGATATCATGTATTAGGTAGGCAGTCGATCCTAGAAGGATAACTTCTCCGAAAAGCTTGCCGTGCTTCACCCTTATCTTTGCCTTTTCTATCTCTCTTCCACGTTTCCTCTGTATGTATTCGATGAGGAACTTATGGAGGTCTTTGTTGTCTTTCTTGACCTTGGTTATGTCTGTCTTTGACAGCTTGCCTTCATCATAGTCCTCTTTTGCCTTGACCACATCCTTCAGCATCCTCAGATACTTATGAGGGACCTTTCCTGAGTCAATTATCTCGTCCTCAAATACCTTGATGACATTCTCTTCCTTGACTTTTTCAGTGCCCTCAAGCTTCAGGATATCTCTCAGCACAGTCACTGTGTTCTCATACATCTTTACAAGGGACTCTTCTTCCTTGATCTTATCTATCTGCTTGAACAGCTTCTTGATCCTCTTGAGGAATTTCTGGGCATCTGCAAGATACTGGTCTAATTCCTTGCCTGTCAGATCTTTTTTAGAGCCGTGCTCCAGCTCTTTTCTCAGCTTTATGTTCCTCTCAAGTATCTTCACATATTCATCCTCGAGAAGCTTCTCTTTCTTGACGAATATTTCCCTCAGCACATCCGGCGTCTCTTTTGGAGTAGGCGGAGGCACGCCGTAGAGCATGATCGCTGCCTGTGACGGAGTGAGTATTGCATAGAAGGTGTCTTCCATACCGATGCCCTTCAGCTTGTACTGCACCCTGGTCATCATCTGGTCGCCTGAGCTCATGAAAATATCTATCGCTTCCTGGCTTGGCTTGACTTTTCCCATCTGCAATAGCTGCTTCCATGGCATGAATATTCCCCTGTCGTAGAACGGGATGCCGTCTCTAAGGAAGGTGAATATTATCGGGTTGGCTTCCTTTACATTGTCCCAGAAGTCTGTCAGTATGTAAACCTGGATGTTCAGCTTGTTCCTTATGCCGGTTATCTCGCCTGCTTCAAGCCCCATCCCGATTATGATTGCGCGAAGCTTGTCCTTTAGTTCAACACGGGTCATCTTCTTGACATCTGTGTCATCTATGACAAGGAACACGTCGATATCCGAATCAGGAGATGCTTTTCCCTGTACAAGCGAGCCCGCAAGCACATAGCATACTATATAGCGCTCAAACTTCTTGAGGACCATCTGCTTATGGATTTCAGATATCTTGATGGCTGCCAGCATCCCTGTGTCATATACAGGCGTGCCTGCTGCAATCTTGACAGTCATGTCATATTTGGCATCATAGCAGCTCTGCCAGACTTCGCTTAGGATTATTGTCTCTGCATTCATGTTTGGATCGATGTCTTTTCCGATCTTGCCTATTATCTGGCCAAGCTTGGTCTTAAGCTCATATTTGGACATCTTCTTGCTGTCAGAATCATTTACCAGCACGAGCACAGAAATCTCTTCTTTATTCTGCTCTTGTTTTTGCTGGGGCATCATAGGAGCGCCAATCGGAGGCAGGACTCTTGGAACATTCCCGCCCTGCAGCGCTGACATTGCCGGGAAAGGAGCCGGCTGCATGACTGCCCTTGGCGGCAATAATGTAATCCCCATGATGTATTTGTCAAATTTGTCAAGGACTTCTTTCTTGAACTTGTCTAGCTTTTTCTTTATCTGCTCTAGCTTTTCTTTAGCTTCTTTTGATAGGTTAGGTATTTTTGAAATGTCCAGCTCCTTGTGCGGGCTGTGCTTTTCCTTTTCAGGCTTTTTTTCTTCCTGAGATGTTTCTTCCTGATTTTTTTCTTCTGTCATGTAGTATCACCTTTTTATAGATATGACTATCTAGTAATAGAAACCCGGTTTTATTTATAAATAAACTTGTATTATAGACGATAAAAGTGGGACATATATGTCAGCGATGATTAGGCTGCATGAGACGTTCTGCGGCTATGAGATAGCTGATGGCTTTGTATCCTTCAATTGTGGTGTTTTTAAGTATCCTCTGCTCATACTCAGGCGAGAGGCTAAACCCGCCCAATAAGCTAAATAATATTATGACAGCACTCTTGTTTTGGTTTAAGAAAGTATCCTCTGTTTTGTGGCCGTTTCCTTTGTTTCCATTGCCAATGTTGAGCCCAAATTTCTCGTAGCAGGATTGTATATGCTTTTCGGCTGTCTTTTCTGAGAAGCTACAATGATATGATATTTCTCTTTTTGTCATAGCCTGCGATATTAAGAACATTACCTGGAATTCTCTGGGAGTCAATCCTACCCCCTGTTTTGATATCAGGTATTCATCCAGACTAAGGTTTCCTTTTTTTTCTTCGTGATATTCAAGGAGCACTCCAAGCTCAGGATCAAGACTGTCCCGCGAGACAGGGACAATGCCATGCCTGAAATTATATTTGATCAGTAAATACTTGCTGTTCAGCCCCAATCTTTCGAAAAGATTGTATATGTGTCCTTCCACTGTTTTAATAGTTATACCAAGGCGTTCCGCAATCTCTATATTTGTACATCGAAGAGAGCTTAATTTCAGATGCTCTATCTGTCTGGGTGATAGTTCTTTGTCAATCTCAATATCCATCTCAGATAGCCTTTCTATTATGTCACTTATCTCATAAGGGCAGTTGATCAAAGGGGACTGTTTAGCAAGCTGCCTTTTTACAGATTCCCGTATCAATCCTAGGGCTACTCCTTCCGGACATAATCTTCTATGATAATTCACAAAATCTCTCACGCCGATATGCTCGTAAGGCGGGATAGAAACAGCTTCCTGATACGCAAATCCTGGCTGCACCATGATAATGGTAAACATATCTTATATAAAAAGATTAAGTACTATTGAGTAAATACTTTTTTAAGAATATTTTACACAAAACATCTATCTTGAAAACAGGTAGCCTGTGGTCCTGAGATAATGCCCCAGGATTTCTTTGCCATTCTGTGTGGTATTCTCTAGCATAAAATCCATGAATTCCTCGGTTAGTCGGAATCCTCCGAGATGGTTTACAAGGGCCGTGAGCTGAAGTTTGTCATTGAAAATCCCGAGACAATTGATAGTTTCGTCAGTTGTCCTGAATATTATCGGGAATATATGTTCGTATAGCGAACCTTTGACAGTACAAACAGAAATACTTTTTTCAGAACAATTGCCATTTTTTATAGGTGCATACATTTCTGCAATATCTTTTGCAGAAAAACCGTTTGTGAACAGGTATAAATATTTGATTTTTCTGTCAGGAAGTTCCAGGGTGCTTTGAGCATACTTAAAAAAATCAAGTCCATTATTTTTTTGTTTATGATAATCTAACATTTTTGAGAATAAGTCAGTTTGAGGAGTGTCATCCATAGGAACAATGTTGAACCTGTAATTATATCTTATAAGGTCAATAATTTTCATAGTGCCGAATTTTTTTCCTAATTGTTTATGCAATGAATGCAAGCTATCTAAATTAAGGCCAAGCCTTGATGCTGTTTCCATCCTGCTATAGCCATTAGAAAAATGCTGCAGTAAATAGATATCCTCAGGAGAAAGCTCTTCACATGCAAGAGTAGTGTCCCTGCTTAAGATATCACTTATAGTATTAGGAATATCATAACCACTTGACTTTAGGTGTTCAAATGTTTCTTTGTCAATAGACTCAAGAAATCTTTTGCTAAGCTCTATGACAACACCTTTAAAACACAAGTGTTCATCAGGTGACTGAATATATTCATCAATAATCTTTTCAACCAGTGTTTCAATCAATGATGCTTCTTCTGTAACTAGTGCCATAATGGCTGGAAAAGAAGTTTATATAAAAAGGTTGAGTGAGGTTAAGATATTAAACAACCTCAATATTCAATTTACTTATCTTCCTGTACAAAGTTCTTTCGCTTATGTCTAAGAAACCGGCTGTCTTCTGGATGTTATAATCGTTCTCTTTCAGGGCCTTCTGGATGTATTCTTTCTCGAACAGGTCAAGAGCCTCGTCATAGGAAGCTATTTCATCCATGTTCTCAGCAATAATTTCAGAGATGTCGTCAAGGTTAGAATATATGTTTTTCAGCTTGTCTTCCTGTACAGCAGAACCGGCCAGTGTCTCGTCCAGGATGTTGTATACATTCACCCGTTTGTATTCGCTCGGTTTCAGCAGCTCTTTCCTGTGCGTATTAGGATCAATATCAAGTTCCAGGATTATCCTGTGCAAATGCCTTCTATGTACCTGGGCCTTTTTTGCGGCAAGGCTTATGTTGCCGAGGCTGAGCGTAAGCAGGTCATTCAGATAGTTTTTCAGAAATTCTTTTTTTGCTTCTTTGAACGGTTTACTGAGATCAATCGTGAATATCAGCCTGAACTCAAGATTGGATGAAATGTCTTCTTTCAGCTTTGGAAACTCTTCTCCTGTAAATTTCTTCAGCGCTGAATCCACAAGAGTGGTGATTGAGTTCATATATGAGAGAAATCTTTCCGGATATTTAAAATTTATATTGTTTTCCTGTATGAATGAGCCTTTTCATCATCCTCTATATTTTTATA
>JAFGSP010000082.1 GCA_016934775.1 Candidatus Woesearchaeota archaeon
AGATAATCACCTTCAAGGAGAGAATCATGCACATTGGTAAAAGTCATCTCCTCCTGTGGATCAATCACTGTAAGCCCTATTCCTCCTGATCTGTCTCCAAACTCAAAAGTTGCTCCTATATCATATTCAGCGGTCGCTGAAACAACTTCAGGCAAAGAATGTATTTTTTTAAGGATTGATACAGGATTCGCAAGGTAATCATCGCCCTCTTTAGGCTCTATGACAACATGCCCGTAAAGAGTATCCACAATCTGCTCGTTAATCCTGTCATTGATAGTATCAATCAGGGCAGGCATAAAAAAAAGATTGACAATAGAAAGGGTCATTATTATAATAGTAACAATAAGTGTTCCCTTGCTTCCTCTCCTGATTGACCTGAGCGCAAGAAAAAAAGCAAGTTTTAGATCCTTGAGCATCTGGACACCGTCACTTGCGCTTCCGCCCCAACCAGAGATACGCAGCTCCTCCTCCAACCAAAACAATCAAAGCAATCAAAATATAAGAAGTGCCATTGCCGTTGTGCACGCTGACTGAAAAATTATCATTCAGGACATGGCTGCCTGTATCATCATCGTAACTTATCTCAATACTGACGGGATTATCACCTTTTTTCCTTGGCTTGAGCAGGAATATGGCTGGCTGGTCATCATCAGATTCAATCTTGCCAAGATAAGACAGCATAGTGCCCTCAAAGCCTTCTGAGCCAAGCTTGACTTTTACATTCTCAGCATCTCCCTCTCCAACGTTCTCCACCCTTATCTGGAACTCGACAGTATCATCCAGGCCAGGATAGGAGGGTTGTATCTTCAGGTTCTGGATTGACAGGCTGGCCTCATTTATTACCTTCACGCCAAGGTTCTCTGACATATTATAGCTATTGCCCTGCTCATCGATATAGGTTATAAGTATAGGTATGTTATATGAATTAGGAGTAACTGAATCAGCAACATTAAAATCAATCTCAAGCTCTTCCTTTCCCCCGGGTCTTATCTCTTCTACTATTATCAGGCCGCTCCCTAACTTGATAAAATTGGAAGAAGAAGGTATTATTTTCACATTCCTCGCTATGCCGGTTCCCGTATTGACAAAATCCAGCTTGGCGGTGAACTCCTCGCCAGGCTTTATCATGTCAAATGATCCCTCTGTCTCAAAGATTATGTCCGGCTTGCCAACAACATTCACGCTGATCTCCTGGGTTTTTTTGGAAGCGCCGTCATCCTCTGATATCTCGAACTCAAGCTTATATACTCCGGAGACAGCGTCTCCATCCACAGTAAGGTAATAAGTGCTTTCTCTTGAACATCCTGAGCACATATTGTCCAGGCCTGTAAAATCTTCGCTCTCAGATTTAAGGTGGAAGGGATATTCCGCCTTCAGCTGGACATCCACATCCTCAGCAAGCTTATCTCCATAGTTATGCAGCCTAACCTTAACAGTTATGTCCTGGCCGGGTTCAACAGGCTCAGGAGTTATCTCTTCTGCGACAATCTTAAGATAGGTGCTCTCAAGCCCTGGACTTCCAATGTAATAGTCAGCAGCTGCAACTGATGCTATCATAATAAGCCCACTAATCAACGCAAAAAGTATCTTCTTCATATTATCCCTCTTCAATATCTAATTAAAAAAACCCGGACCTATATAAAGTTTTCATATGAATTAATGAAAATGCTGAAAATCCACTATACTCACTCCTGTTCGTAATACGCAAACATAGTTTGCGATATCCCCAACCATAAATGGAGGGGATTTAGCGGATTCACAAGAAAAGCTAGCCTTTCTGTGCCCCAAAAATCAAAGATTTTTTAGGGTTCCAAGACGCATTTTCAACATATGAAATTCAGAGAATTTCAAATTTGAAACTCTAAAAGAGTTTCATAAATCAAGAAAGCAATAATTTGCATTATAAAATGCATTCATCCCCAATCATGAATGATGGGGATTTCTGCTTTCTTGATTTAAGGCTTAGAATAATCAAAAGTTGTTCCTTCAACCTTTGGCTGACAGGGATTTATATTACTAGGATAGGGATTAAAGTCATCTGCTATTGCCCAGAAAAAATAAGGGTTTTGAGTTTCCACATCATAATTGAAATGTTCTAGAAAGGACTTTGCAAGAATCCAATGTCCTTGTTGATTTGGATGCCAATTATCAACATGCAATTCAAACTGATTAAGCAAAATATCGAATTCAGATGCATACTCATAAAAGTCTTTTCTTACATCAACTAAATCAACACCCTCCTTTTCACTTATTTCTCTTTGTATCCTTGCGATATTTTCTAATCGATAGTTATCATCTTCTCTTCCCCCGTAATAGTAGGGCCTTGCAACCGGAATACTTGTCATAATGATAGGGACAGAGTTTCTGTAATTCGAAAGCAAATAGTCTATTTGATAGGATAACTCACCATATACTCTTTCTTCATAATTGTATCGCCCATAATCATTCATCCCCCAAGCAAGTACAACATAATCAGGATATTTATCAATAAATTCATAGGTGTTCTCCATAATAGGGAGTATATTATTTTTTCCGAATTCTGTTGAATGGGAAGGATGTCCAGAAATAACAACTGTTGAATTAGTTCCATTTTCCTCAAGAAATCTTTTCACAAGAAAAGGATAAGTTGGCATACGTAAATTACCCATAGTATCTGCATGAGGGTTGTCTTGCCAGGTATTACAAGTTATACTATCGCCTATAAATAAAATAGACCTATTATCAAGGTCATTTGGATACTCTTCTGAAATAATAAGATTTGATAACAAAGTTGGTGATTGAGATCTTGTATAACTTATGAAGCTTTTATGTCCTTGCAACTCCTGTTCAAGAACACTTAGTTTTTCTTTATGAGGCTGTAAATCAGTCTCTTTTATAGTTGTATCTACCTGTAGCGTACAACTTAAAGCCAAGAAGAATCCAAAAATAATACTAACTTTTTTTTTCATATCTTTAAACTTATATAATTATAGAGTCATATCTGACTTTAACGAATCACAAAATATCTTTTTTTAGGAATATAAACAGGAGTTCCTGGAAGTTCGGTGAGTTTTACAATTTCAAGATTGTGTTCTAAACAATGTAAAATAATGTCTTCCAAAGCAGATGCTGAAGAAGGTAAGCAATGCTGTAACACAATTTTTCCATTGTCAAGATAAGGTAGAATATTATCTTTAACATATTGAACATTACTTGATGTATCAGCAGCTCTTTTCCAGTCATTACTATCAATGCTCCAACCTGCTCCATAATAAAACCCTAAATCACAAAGCTGTTCATAAACCCATAAATTATTTGCTCCAGCATTCGCAGGAAATCTAAGTATCCTAAGTGGATTTCCCCTTTCTAAAGAATCATATGAGTCTTCCCATCCAAAAAGCTCATATTTCATACCAAATTTTGAAAGAGTATCCAAACATCTATGCGTTTGTGTATGATTCATCAATATATGACCTTCATCAATTGCTCTTTGCCATAACTCTTTTGATTTTTTCATCTCACAGCCAACTACAAAAAAAGTGGATTTTAATTCATATTTTTTAAAAGTGTCAAGTATGCTTTCAGTTGCATCATTATACATATACCAACCATCATCAAAAGTCAAAGCTACTTTTTTAGAATATTTAGAACCAGAAGTAATATAACTAAAAGTAGATTTCTCATCTAAATCTGGAAAACTCGTCCTAGGAAGCCCATTCCACAAAGAAGGGATAAGAACTGATAGTAAACATAGGAATCTTCTTCGATGAGAATCCATAATTACTATAAAGTAGCACATATATATATATTTTTCTATTTTCTAAATTAACTTTATTTATGAGCTTTGTTTCTTTTTTCATTGGTGAACACCACGATTGTTCACCACCCCACAAGAGCCTTACGGCTCTGTGGGTTTATATTCTTTGCGAGATTCTGGACAGCGCCAGAAAACACAGAAGATTTAAATATACTGAAATAATATCTTATTAGCATGAAAGGTGATTCACGCCCTAACCGGTGAATGGTTTTTTCTAATAAATACTCTAATGCTTAAAGTTGAGATTTGGATAATGCTGGTCCTGATGCCTTTGCCTAGGTAGAATATATCTTTTTAATTTTCATAAGTGAGCACCCAGGTGCTCACACTCTCCTGGTCGCAAATCCCAAAGGGGATTTCGAGGGGAATCCCCCGAATATAGACTAAAAAAATTAAATTTTTACACAAACATAAAAAATCCATAGATTTTTGGGCTTTGGAATTCACAAAAATTCCAAAATCTTAAATACAAAATCAATTTAACAAATCAAAGGTGAAGCTCATGGAAAAAGAAAAAAAACAGACTCTAGGATTGACTGTAAAAAAAGATGAGGATTTCTCAGAATGGTATACACAGGTCATTCAAAAGGCAGATATGGCTGACTACAGCGCTGTATCAGGCTGCATTGTGTTCATGGCGAACTCATACGCCATATGGGAGAAGATCCAGGCATTCCTTGATGGCAAGCTCAAGAAATCAGGAGTAAGAAACGCATATTTTCCTCTGCTCATACCTGAGTCATTGCTGACAAGGGAGCAGGAGCATGTCGAAGGCTTCACTCCTGAAGTGGCCTGGGTGACGCATGCAGGAGATAGCAAGCTGAGTGAGAAGCTGGCTGTGAGGCCGACTTCAGAGACTATAATGTATGATTCATACAGCAAATGGATAAGGTCTTATAACGATCTTCCGCTAAGGCTGAACCAGTGGTGCAACATCGTCAGGTGGGAATTCAAGCATGCAATGCCCTTCATAAGAACAAGAGAATTCCTTTGGCAGGAAGGGCATACTGTATTTGCCACAAAAGAAGAGTCTGATAAAGAAGTATTGGAGATACTTGAGTATTATAGGCAGACATTCGAAGATGTTCTTGCAATCCCAGTGATACCGGGAAAAAAGACAAACATCGAAAAGTTTGCGGGAGCTGACTATTCTACTGCATTAGAGACTTTCCTGCCTGTGAAGAAAGCTATCCAGGGCGCAACATCTCACAGCCTGGGCCAGAATTTCTCAAAGGCATTCGACATCAGCTTCATCGATGATTCAGGGGAGAAAAAGCACGGATGGCAGAACTCATGGGGATTCACGACAAGGAGCATCGGCATAATGATAATAATGCACGGGGATGACAAGGGCCTTGTCCTTCCTCCAAGGGTTGCTCCGATAAAAGCTGTGATTGTCCCGATTCTGTTTGACAAGACAAAAGACAAAGTCCTGAAAAAAGCAAAAGAGCTGAAAAAAACCCTGTCAAAACACGAAGTCATGCTTGATGACAGAGAAGGCTACACTCCCGGCTGGAAATACAATGAGTGGGAACTTAAGGGTGTGCCTTTAAGGATAGAGCTTGGCCCGAAAGACATAGATAACAAGCAGGTAGTTGTAGTCAGAAGGGACACAGGAAAGAAAGAGACTGTAAAATGGACTCAGCTGAAAAAGAAAGTCGATGAGCTGCTTGAAGATATCCAGAAAAGCATGTACAAAAAAGCAAAAAAGAACATCGAAGAGAGCATTGTCCGTGTCAAGGACTGGAAA
>JAFGSP010000083.1 GCA_016934775.1 Candidatus Woesearchaeota archaeon
CCTTTAAGATTTGTTATCCTTTTCTTGCATGATATACATTTTAATTCCATATTTATCACTATGCTTTGGATTTAACTGAAGTTTAAAAAGATTGTTGTTTATATGGAGAAAAACCAATCATGCCTCCGGCAAACTCTCAAACATGCTTTTTAGACCTAGCTTGAGGCTGTCTGGATCTGATATTAGGTTGTGCGTATAAGGTATTATTGACCATTGCTGGTTCGTGTTTGGATTTGCAAAAAGCACTTTCAGCTTACTGTTCTTTATGAACTTATCCCAGTATTCTATTAGAAATTTCAGGTTGCTCTTTCTGTTAAGGCAGACAACAGTTATTCTCCCGGAACTGATCTTTTCAAATATTTCTTTCTGTAGTTCATCCATCACAACATAAATATGAGAACTACCCTCTTTTAACCTGCAGGTTATCTCTTTCCCAGATACTGTCTTATCACTAATCTCCCCCTTGAAGCTGTCCCTGTATTCAATGAACCTTTCTGTCCATTCGACCAAATCCATGTTTACACCTTAGATGTCTCTTTTATCTTATAAGTGAAATGAGGCAGAGAAAAGCTGATCACATATGCCATTATCAACAAGATAGGATTTGTCTTGATATAAATCCCGCTCTGATTAAGGACACCCTGCGCTATCTGCAATACCAAAAACATTATTGCAGCGGAAGATACAGACAAGATAAGCCCCGCAAGCACATAATGATGCTTGTAGAGATCCATATGCCTCAAAGCATGGTCCATGAAGAACCCGAAACAGAGGCCGAGCAAGGACACACACAATATAACAAGCCACAGCGGAAGCTCAATTATTAAAGGCAGTATGCCTGTGAATATAAGTATATTCATAATAACAACAAGGACCAAAGAAACTACAAACAGGCTTTGGTCAAGCAGAACCAGATTAGGGTGCTTGTTTTCCTCAGCTTTCTTTAGAATAGCTATAGTCTTTGAGATATGTGAGTCTTCCCACCCTTTTTGTTTCAGAGTCTCGGCAATATGCCTGTGGTTTGTGTTTATCATTTCAGACCAAGCTTTTTCATCATAAACTCGAACATATTGTCTTCTTTTTCAACAGATTCAACATATTTCTCGCCGAGAAGCTCAGCCGCCAGCTGCTTATAACCGAGAGAAGCAGACGCATTTGGGTGGCTGTGAGTCACAGGGCTTTTCATCTGGACAGACTCTCTCATAGAATCATCCTCAGGGATTATTGCTATCACTGGTGTCTCAAGCATAGTCTCGACATCTTCTTTGCTCAGCTCGAGCTCATCTTCATAGACCCTTGTCAGTATTACACCGGAGACTTTTTTCTTATGCTCTTTTGCTTTTTTTATTGTCCTCAATGCATCGCTGACAGAAGGCAGTTCAGGAGTAGAAACCACAAGCACCTCATCACTAACTTTCATAGCATTCAGTGAGTCATCATTTATTCCTGCGGAGCTGTCTATTATGACATAGTCAGCCATGCCTGAAAGGCTTTTTATCAGCCTTGACAATCTTTCATAATCAACTTTTCCGATATCATTCAATGATTGGCTGGCAGGTATTATCTTCAGTCCCATAGAGTGCATATAGAGGGCGTCAGTTATCTTTTTCCCTTTGTTGAGAACATCATTTAAGGTTACAGGAACAACAGGCGCTCCGAGATATAGAGAAAGATTTGGGGTTGTCAGGTTGAAATCCACAACAATCACTTCCTTTCCAAAAGTTGTCAGGGCAGTGCCGAGATTGATTGCTGTAGTTGTCTTTCCCACACCGCCTTTACTTGAAGCGATTACAATGAACTTTGTCATTATTGCGTCTCCGAAAAGAATATTTGATTATATGACATGCATCTTCTCGATATATTCGATGAATTCTTTGAGCTTATGGAAATCCTCAGTTATATTGTCAATATCCACCTCTACCAGGTTGCCCTCTACCATAGCAGACATAGTGACATGCCTCCTGAACTCATTCCTTTTTTCATAATTTGCTCTCCTGAGTTTTCTGAAGAGGAGATATTTTTCAATATTTTTCTTTATTCTCTTTGAATCATATGATTCAAGCACTATCTGCGCCATGGCAAGGGGGATGTCAGGCTTATCCATCAGCTTTCCTTCATCCACTAATTTTTTTATCAGGGCATCAACTACAAATTCATAGGCATTTATCATCCTCTCAATGATGCTCAGGAACACATCTACTGTCCGTGTATATTTCAATGTAACGTATATCAGGTGATCGATCCTCTTGAGTTCTTCTCTAGCGTTTTCCATCAATTCTTTCATTTTTCTCTATTACCCCAAATATTTCTTTCATAAAAAATTTTGCTTTTTCCAGCATTGTCTTTATATCGCTGATTGATAGGCTGCTGAGGTCATAATCTCTTGAAGCGAACACAAGCTTATCTCGTCTCACAAACTCGACATCTGATTCTTTTTGCTTTTCAGATATTTCCTTTATCTCGTTCAGCATCCCTATGTATCCTGTGCTTATCCCGTATCTTTCAAGTATGGGATTAAGGAACCTGAGCATGACTTCAAAATTATTATGGAAAGGAGGAATCCTTTTATAAAGTCTTTCATAGTGAAGCAGCATTGACACAGTGTTCTCCATAGCTAAGTAAGTGTTAGTCATGACCACTTTTAACAATTTCGGGTCGTTGACAAGAGGATATGTCATTGTAAGAATATGGTCAGCAAAACCTATCTTCCTGGCAGCTTCTTCCCTGAACTTTTCATAATCCTCCATCTGTCCTAAATGTGAATGAATGTGCAAATATAAATCTTTCACTGTTCATCAACAGATTATCCCTGCAATGAGATGATTGCAGCAGCCAGGTCACCTTTGTTCTCCTGCAATGCTTTTAATGCTTTATCCTTAGAAACATTTGCCTGTTCAGAAACTGTAGCTATATCTTCATCGCTTATTACAGGCTCTTCTTCTTCTTCTAATCTCCTGACTTCTTCTTCTCCTGAAATCTGATAACTGATTTGGCCCATCATATTGATTTTCTGGACGCTCGGGTTCCTTATTATGATATCTTCATTCTCAGTCCTTATGACAACTGCAATGGCATCTATATCCACTTGTTTCATGCCAAGCTTTTTCATGGCTTTTTGCATGTCTCTTGGGTTCATTCCAGGAATCATAAATTATTCGAATATTGGAAAATTTAAAAAGATTATTGTTTAGTCTCGGGATGAGTATTCAAGTTTGCAATTGATCAATAAATGACAGTTCTTGGCTTTGCAGGATTTTATTTTTTGCATTATTTCATGTTTCTTGTTGTCAATCTCAGTCAGAGTGCTCTTAGTGTTCGGACTATACAACACTTCATTTTCAAAGAGACCTCCACGCAGATGAATCATCGGACATGAAAATATTTTTCCTTCTGGATTTATTGTTAGGCTCTTGTAAATATCACACTCCCCGGATTCAAAAAAGATATCTGGATTGAGAAAATAGTTCATTTGCGCCACTAATGATTTTTTTGTGTTCTGGATTTTTCTTGAAAAGCCCAATTGCTCAATAAGATTCATATATACTCTCCGAATAATCCTTTTATCTTTTGGCCAGAGATGGGTTGAGTTTCTGTCTTTCTCAACAGGTATCATTTCAGCATGCCCGAAAACAGGCATAACCGCCTGGAACCTAATTGATGATATGCTATTATTATTGTCAGCAAACCTGACTAGTTCTGGTATCTTCTCTATATTATAACTCGTAACGGTCGCTAAAATACCGATATGGAATTTATGTGAGCTTTTGTATTTCTCCAGGGAATTTATAGAGCTGATTACTCTGCTGAAATGACCTTTTATCCCCCTCTGAAAATCGTTTATCTTTGGCACAGAGGATTCCAGGGAGAAGTTAATGTTATCAATCCCGGACTCTACCAGCCTGCTAATATTTTTTCCGACTAACATTGATGCATTAGTAATTAAGTTGACTCTGTAGCCTTTTTCCTTGCACACTTTAATCATCTGATAGATAGAATGATTGAGCAAAGGCTCTCCTTCCCCCCCAAAATTAGCATTTATAGTCTTGTTTTTGCAGGTATAGTCGCCTATAATATTGATAGCAGTCATGAATTTGCCAATGTCCAGTTTTTGAAAATCACTTTTCCAGTAAATACATGTTAAACACTTTGAATTACATCCTCTTACGACATTAATATTTATAGATTCAACATTCCTGAGATTATGTCTGCAAAGAACATTATACAATTTGGATTTGTAATTCATTCTAGCCTAAGATTCTCGGAAGTTCTTCAAATGGAAAATATTTCACATACTTCACCAAAGAAGGCTTTGTCACAGCAATTTTCAGGAGCATACTCATTATCTTGTCCCTGGACTCGCTGTAGAGCACCTTTTTCATCTTCTTTTCAGAGAATGTACCTATGAGGTCATTCCAGTCCTTTTCTTTGAATTTCTGCATCATCTTATGCACTATGAGGTGCATATGGAGGTTCCTGTAGAGCTTTTTTCTCCATTCTTTATCATAATCAAGATTTCTTTCAATGGAATCAGCAAGGCATGATGCAGCAGTGAGGCTCTGGTTTATCCCGCCTCCCGAAGTTGCTTTCACAAAGCCGGCAGCATCCCCAACAAGGAATACATTGTCTTTATGCGCCCTTACTCTCGGATTAAATGTAGGGATTACCCCAGACTGATTCTCAATAATTTTTTTCTCGTAATTCTTGCCAATCTTATCCTTAACAAACTTCTTGAACAGGCCAGGGGCGTTCTTATATGCAGCAACTCCTATTCTTACAACATCTTTGTTCACAGGCACTATCCAGGCATAGCTTCCTATGTAAGGATAGAATTCCACAACATTATCATTCTTCATCCTGGCCTGGATCTGTGTGCCAATCTGGAATCTCCTGCCCTGGAAAAGCCCTGTTGCTTTTGCTACAGAGCTGTTTGGTCCGTCTGCCCCAATAAGAAGATCTGCATGCTTCACGATGACCTTGTTCTTATGGTTAAGAAGGACAGAGTTCTTCTCAAATGCCTTAAAACTATGATTCAGATAATATTTAGCTCCCTGTTCTTTGGCCATATCAACAAGATAGTTGTCAAACTTTTTCCTGCATATTACATAGTTCTTTTTAATCTTTGCTTCAACATAATTTCCATCAGGAGA
>JAFGSP010000084.1 GCA_016934775.1 Candidatus Woesearchaeota archaeon
AATCAAGGAATGGGGAAACTCGTTCGGGATAAGGTTGAGGAAAGATGTTGTTGAGAGCAACAACCTAAAAGGAAAAGTCAAGATGCTGATAATAGATGAAAAGCAGAGCATGAAATCTTTAAACAAGATATTTGGGAAAGGAAAAGAGTGGAATAAGCCAACAGAAAAAATAATGGAAGAGATTGATGAAGGCTGGAACTAATGAGTGAAACCTATTTTTTCGACACATACGCTTTAGTTGAAATAATCAAAGGTTCTGAGAACTATAAGAGTTACAAAGATGCTAAGATTGTGACAACGCTTCTTAACCTTATGGAACTGCATTATTCTACCATGAAAGACCTGGGAGATGAAAAAGCACTCATGTTTTTTAATGAGTTAAAACAATTTACAATTAGTTTTGATGAAAAAGATGTTTTAAATGCAAATTATTTTAAGCACAAGGAAAATAGCAAAGGCAAAAAAATCTCGTATATTGACGCACTGGGATATGTCCTGGCAATAATGAATAACATAAAATTTTTCACAGGAGACAAGGAATTTGAAGATATTGAAAATGTTGAATATGTGAAAGGATAATTCTGAATCTCATCTACGACGCCAATAATCCCCTGCTAACCACAACTTTTTTATACTCCCCCATCATGTTTTCTAATGGGTGGTCAAAATCAATCTGAAATCAAAGATAAGGGAAGTGCCTGATTTCCCGAAAAAAGGAATCCTGTTCTATGATATAACAACATTATTGAAAGACCCTAAAGGGCTGAAGAGCACAATAGACGAGATGTACAACCTTGTCAAAGGGAAAAAAATTGACAAGGTAGTTGCCATTGAAAGCCGTGGCTTTATCTTTGCTGTGCCTCTTGCGCTTAAACTGGGAGCTGGCTTTGTGCTTGTAAGAAAACCCGGAAAGCTGCCTGCTGAAACTATTTCTGAAGCTTATACTCTGGAGTATGGAAGCAACACATTGGAGATGCACAAAGACGCTATTGAAGAAGGTGAATCTGTCTTAATAATTGATGACCTGCTCGCTACAGGAGGCACAATGGCGGCTGCAATAAACCTTGTAGAAAAAAGGGGCGGTGAAGTTAAAAGCGTGCTATGCCTTGTAGAGCTGACCTTCCTGAAAGGCAGGGACCTATTGAAAGGCTATGACGTACAGTCGCTCATAACATACGACAAATAGAATTATTCTTTATTTTCTCTCATACACTACAAAATAATAATCATAATGATTATTCTCGTCTTTTACGCCTTTTTCCCTGCTTATTTCTTTCCATTCATCCCAGTTGACTTCAGGGAAATAGATATTACCCTCAAACTCATGGTCTATCCTTGTCACATATAGCCTGTCCGCGTATTTAAGAAATTGTTTGTAGATAGATGCCCCTCCAATGACAAAGGCCTCTTCTTCATCTTTTACAGCAGCAACTGCCTCTTTGATAGAATTAAGTACTTCGCATCCCGGAATGACTTTTGGCTGGAAATCCAGCACAATATTTCTCCTGTTTGGAAGAGGCCGGCCAAGGCTCTCAAAGGTCTTCAGCCCCATTATGACTGTCTTCCCGGAAGTCGTTCTTTTGAAATATTTAAGGTCTTCAGGGATGTGCCACGGAAGCTCTAAATCTTTTCCTACTAAGTTGTTGCGGTCCATCGCCCATATCATTGATAGTGTCATTTTTTTGAGTAAACTAATTTATACTGAAATAGGCGCCTTTATCCCGGGCCAGGAATCATAATCCTTCAGTTCGAAATCCTCGAACTTAAAATCAAATATGTTCTTGACTTCAGGGTTTATCCACATCTTCGGCAGTTTCTTAGGCTCTCTTGTCAGCTGCAGCTTCGCCTGCTCGATATGGTTAAGATATAAGTGAGCATCTCCGAATGTATGTACAAACTCTCCCAGCTCCCTGCCTGTGACCTGGGCCATCATCATAGTAAGCAATGAATAAGAGGCGATGTTGAAAGGCACTCCAAGGAATGTGTCTGCGCTCCTCTGGTATAACTGGCAACTTAGTTTATTGTCAACAACATAGAAATGGAAAAGGGTATGGCAGGGAGGAAGCCCTGCCTTTGTCATCTCCTCTATCTCAGGCGGGTTCCACGCGCTCACAATCATCCTCCTTGAATCAGGATTATTCTTGATCTGGTCCACTATAGTTGAAATCTGGTCGATTCCGCCGAAATCCCTCCACTGCTTGCCATAAACAGGGCCGAGATTGCCCCATTTTTCTGCAAAATTATCATCTTCGGCAACCTTCTTAGAAAAATCTGAAATGCTTTCCCCCTTATACTCTGGAGACTGTTTGTATCTCCTGAAAGGCCAGTCATCCCAGATGTGGACATTATTTTCTGCCAGATACTTCAGATTAGTATCCCCAGATAGGAACCAGAGCAGCTCGTGGATTATAGAGCGCATGTAGAGCTTTTTTGTCGTGACAGCAGGAAAGCCTTTGCTAAGGTCAAACCTCATCTGGTATCCAAAAACACTTATCGTGCCTGTGCCTGTCCTGTCGCCTTTTTTAACGCCGTTATCAAGAATATGTTTCAATAGTCTCAGATAAGCTTCCATAAGACAATAGATCAGCTTGTAGTTTAAAAAGCTTATGACATATTTTATACGCTAAGTATACCACCAGTGTTTTCACTGGTGGAATACTGGCGTGCTCAAGAACAAGCATGACGCTAACGTCATGCCACCAATCAAAAGACTTGTGGTTCTTGACATTTCAGAACCAAAAATTCTTTGATTTTTTAGGGTTTTGACACATCTTGGACTATCCCAAATGACAGCTTGCTGTCTTCATGACACTATTTTCCCCACAAACTCCCCTACCTAGTGAGGGAGTTTATGGGGAAAATATGTTTTTTAGTAAACGTTCTACACATGTTTACATGAGTTTGGACAGCCCAAACACAAACCCTTAAATATAAATTAATCACTCCAAGCTTATGAACCCCTTGTATGAACAAAAACCACTTGAAGAAGCTCTTGACCAGATTGCTGAAAAATATAACTTATGCTTCTCAGACCCTAAGATAATAAGATACGCTCATCCTGCTCCTTATAAAATAAAATCAGCTGATGGCAGACCTGAGATTATATATACCTGGTTTGTCAATGGAATGCCCCAGGAATCAGTCTCTATAAGACATATGGCTCCTGGTATAAGATCATGCATAAGCATGTGGACACATAACAATTCAATCCTGATCAGCTCATCAGATTCTGTACTTATCAAAAAGATCAGAGAACAGACTCGTGAGATAAGGGAAGAACCTCCATACTATGTACTTGGCCTTGCATCAGCTCCTGAAGAGATGGATTATCTTAATCTAATAGAAAAAGTACTGGATTATATGGCTGTCCATGTATAACAGCCTTTCTCAGAAATCAAGCTTTGTCTGCGGTCCTGTGTATTCATCAAGGTCTGATTGCTTGGGCATCCACTTGATGTCGTCCTTGCCTTCCCTGTGACTAGCTAATCTCGCTGCTGTAAAAAGGTAATCAGAGAGCCTGTTCATATATTTCAGGACATGCTTATCTATCTCTTCATGTTCTCTCAGCCTTACTATCTCCCTTTCCGCTCTCCTGCACACAGTCCTTGCAACATGGAGATATGCGCTTGACTCTGTGCCTCCTGCCAGGATAAAATGATTAAGAAAAGGAAGCTCTTCTTCATATGAATCTATCCATTGCTCGATCTTCAATATGTCTTCCTGCCTCACAGGAGGTATCATGTCCGCTATCTTAGAGCCGTTTATTGTCGACTGCGAAAGATCTTCAGGATAAGCAAGATTGGCGCCTATGGCATGCAGGTCTCTCTGTATGCTCATGATATGCTTTTTAAGGTCTTCTTCTCTTGTCTTGACAACAGCCAGGCCGAGAAAAGTGTTCAGCTCATCCACAGCTCCGTATGCCTCTACCCTGTGAGAGCCTTTAGAAGTCCTGGAGCCGTTGCACAGAGAAGTCTCTCCCTGATCACCTGATTTGGTATAGATTTTGAATTTATCTGCCAACTGTGATCACTTCCTCATTGAGGCTGCCGTCTCTATAAACTGTTATGCCCCTGCATCCCATGTCATAAGCCATCATAAATGCCTTCCTTATCTCTTCGATTGTCGCAGACTTTGGAAAATTGATTGTCTTGGAGATCGCATTATCTATATATTTCTGGAATACTGCCTGCATCTTTATATGCCATTCTGGGCTGATCTTATGGGCTGTGACAAACACTCTCTTTACCTCTTCAGGAATCTCGAAGCCGTCAAGAGCTCCTGTTCTCACTATCTTCCTAATAACTTCCTCTGAATACACATCATACTCTTTCAGCACATTCTCAAGCACTTTGTTGACCTGCTGAATCTCAGTAGTGCCCAATATCTTCCTTGTATATCCAAGGCCGAAATTAGGCTCGATGCCCGGAGATGCCTCAGCAAGTATGCTCCTGCTCCCTGTTGGAGCTATCGCAAGAAGCGAGCAATTCCTCAACATTGTCTTTCCGTTGAAAATGCTCTGGTTCCATAAAGGGAATGCCCCTTTTTCCCTTGCCAGATCTTCTGACGCATCTTTTGCCACAGATGAAAAATATCTCATGATCTTCTCTGCAGTCTCCAATGCTTTTTCAGAATCATAAGGTATCCTGAGCTTGTAGAGCATATCTGCAAAGCCCATCACACCCAACCCTATTCTCCTGTTTTCCTTGACCATTGTTTCTATCTTCTTGACAGGGAACCTGCTGGCATCCACCACATTATCTAAAAACCGCACACCAAGCCTTATTGCCTCTTCCATCTGCTTCCATTTTATCTTCCTGTTCCTCACGAATTTAGCCAGGTTTAATGCCCCAAGGTTGCCGCCGTCATAAGGCAGGAGCAGCTGGTCTCCGCACGGGTCTGTTGTCTCTATCCTTCCCATCTCAGGAAGAGGGTTCGCCTCGTTTATCCTATCAATAAAAAGAACTCCGGGATCGCCTGTTTTCCATGCCATTGTCACAATCAGGTGGAATATATTGTTGGCATCCATGACATCTATCACACGGCCAGAGTTAGGGTCTTTCAGCTCGTATTTCTTCCCCTCTTTCACTGCATCCATGAACCTGTCTGTTATCTCCACAGAGATGTTGAAATTCCTTATCTCCCGCCTGTCTTTCATCGTGATGAACTCCACAATATCAGGATGCTCGACGCACAAAGAGCCCATGTTTGCGGGCTTCCTGTTGCCTGCGTGGACTGTAAGGTCAGATGCATGGTCAAAAAGCTTTATAAAAGCTACAGGGCCTGCTGCATATCCTACAGAAGACGAAAGCATCCTGCCCTTTGGCCTCAGCCTTGAAAATGAAAACCCAGTTCCGCCGCCAAGCCTCTGGATCAATGCTTTGTCATACAATGCCCTGAAAACGCCTTTCATGCTGTCCGCAACAGGGATGACAAAACTGCTGTAAAGCATACTCTCTTTTGTCCCGGCTCCCCTTAATATTCTTCCTGAAGGCAGGAATTCCAAAGAGCTCATAAGGTCATAGAACTGCTCTTCGATCTTTTTTATATCTTCAGGGCTCTTGCCGTAATCCTCTTCCACAGAAGCTATTGCCCTGGCTACTCTGATGAACATCTCTTTAGGTGTCTCTTCTTTCTGTAGATACCTTGACTGAGCTATGAGAAGCCCGTTTATGCCCAGCTTGGAATCATCTATCTTCCCAAGTATATTCTGCTTCAGCTTCCTTATCTCAGCCCTCTTCTGCCTGTAGAGGATATAGGCCTTCGCTATCTCTGCATGGCCTGAACTGATAAGGACTTTCTCGACAATATCCTGTATCTCTTCGACATTTGGCACATACTCAGGGTCATGCATCCTGTTGACCTCTGCAGCTACTTTCTCTGCCAGGTCATTAGGAAGATTCTCATCATCTTTGCCGACTGCAAGCATAGCCTTCTCCACAGCATTTGCTATGGCAGACACCTTGAACTTAACAATAGTCCCGTCTCTTTTCTTTACTTTAGAAATTGCCATTCTCCCCAGGAATTTAGATTATTCTTTTATTTTTAAAGGTTGGGGAAAAGAGCAATTAGAGTCAATATAATTTTTCCGTGCTCCCTTTCATCGCTTCCAGACTAATAGGGAACCCTATCATCTATCCCTTAAGGGATCCCGCCAGGAATCATGTTGCAGGTTCCACTTATCAAGTTAGCATCATGGAGTGGAGTACTTATTAAATAAATATAAAATTTAAAAAAAATAGAATGGGGCTACTGAAAATATACTATTTTCAG
>JAFGSP010000008.1 GCA_016934775.1 Candidatus Woesearchaeota archaeon
CGCCAATAAAGAGTTCTTTGCTTGGCGCTATAGTTACGGCAATTGTGCAGTCAAGCTCTGCGACAACAGTCATAACAGTAAGCTTAGTCAACATGGGCCTGCTTTCTTTTTCACAGAGCCTGGGCATAATATTCGGGGCCAATGTGGGCACTACAATAACTGCCCAGCTCGTGGCTTTCAAGCTGACTTCGTTTGCGCCTATCTTCATAATACTTGGATTCCTGCTGAAATTCTTCGGAGGAAAATACAAGCTCCTCGGAAAGCCCTTGTTCTTTTTCGGACTGGTCTTCTATGGACTGATGCTGATCTCAAACAACATTGCGCCAATCCAGGAAGACCAAAGGATAATTGATTTCTTCGCAAACTTCTCAAATATATTCATAGCTCTTGCAGTCGGCTTTGTTTTTACAGCGATTGTGCAGTCAAGCTCTGTCACTACTGGCCTTGTTGTGGTGCTTGCCCAGAACGGACTGCTTGACCTAAAGATGGGCATCCCTCTTTTGATAGGAGCAAATATCGGATCGAGCACAACAGCCCTCCTTGCATCTCTTGACCTAAACCTGTACGCGAAAAGGGTCGGGTTTGCAAATTTCCTTTTTAACATAGGAGGAGCAATCATATTCGTCCCGTTCCTTGGTCTGTTCATTGTGCTGATACAATTTATCGGAGGCAATGTCGCACAGCAGATTGCTAATGCGCATATGATATTCAATATTGCTACCCTGATCATATTCCTGATTGTGATGAATCCTTTCAAAAAAGCAGTGGAAAAGATCATAGCAGGTGAAGAAGAAGAGATACTGTTCAGGTCAAAGCATCTACAGGACCCTCTGCCTAAAGACAATCTTGAGGTAATTAAGCTGATAAAGAAAGAGATTGTTTATTCAATTGAAATCACGATAAAGATATATGAAAAAGCAATAAACATGTTCAAGCATCCGAAAAAAGCAGGATTCATGCAGCTCGAGAAGCTGGAGACCCTGAATGACTTCCTTGATGACAAGATTACCAATGCCATACTTGTGGTCTCAAACAGGAAACTCTCAAGGATAGAAGCCAAAAAAAGCGTGCTGCTGGTCCAGATATCTAATGCCATAGAACAGCTAGGAGATCTTGGTGAAGATTTAAGTGATGTATCAAAAGATCTTTTTGAGAAAGGTATCGATATGTCTTATGAATCAATAGAGGCTGTAGACAAGATATTCATCGAGCTCAAGAAAAACCTTGTCCTCATGAAATCAAAGTTCCCTGACCTTAGCAAATCAACTATTATAGAGATAAAAAAAAGGGAAGACCATATCCTCAGCCTGATATCACAGAAATACGAAGATCATATGAACAGGCTTCATGAAGAGAAAGAAGAATATTCGGGAAGCACATTTGTAGAATCTGTATCCATAATAGAAACTTCTGTATCCAAGCAGAGAGAGATACGGAAGTTTATTCAGAGATATAGGGAACTGAAATAAGTTATCCAAACAGCCATAACACTTATTAATAGAAGCCAATTCTAATATCTTAGGAGGTTTTGATATTATTTCATCTGGAAAAAAACAATCTGGAAATCAAAAGAGCATTCTGTTTGTTTATAATCAATCCTCTGGCAAAGATAGGATATAGCGTATTTTAATCTCTTCCATGAGACTAGAATATCTTAATATAGTTGGAAAATGGTAAAAGTAGCAGACTTCAAAGATGGCATGAAGGATATCGACATTGTAGTTGAGATAGATTATGTTCCTCAGAGATTTACTGGGCAGAATTGGGGAATTGTCTTTGTGAAGGATGACAGCAAAGACATAAAGATGATTCTTAAAGGAGAAAACATGAAAAAAGCAAAAGAAGGTATGAAACTCAGGATCAAAAAAGGATTTGTCTCAATGACACGAGGTGAGCTTCAGCTTAATCCCTCAAAAGACCACCCGATTGAATTTGTGGAAGAAAATGAAAAAAAATAAAGAATTGATAGACAGGAAAGCTGTCCTGAGGAAGAAGATACTCACCCTGGAATGGGACAGGAAAAGACAGCAGATCAACTTCTCAAGAAATCTCCAGCTGGAAGAATACAAGAAAGAGCTTAAAGAACTTGAATCAGAATTAGAGTGTGATGATAGCTGATGAAGTTTTCAAGCGGCAGAAAAAAAACAGGAAATCTTAACAGCTTCATTGAAAGCCATAACAGACGGATTATGGAAAACATCGCCGGCTCATATTCAGATGAATCTCTTGTTGGAAAAGAGCTGTCTATCAAGATAACAGCCATAGGCTCCAAAGGAGATGGGATAGGCAGGCATGAATCATTCACAGTGATAGTACCAGGAACAAAAGTCAATGATAAGGTAAATGTAATCGTGCAGAGCGTAAGAGGAAAGCTTATTTTCGCAGCAATAAAAAATGATAATCAAGAATAAGAAAAAATTCAAGCATAAAAAAAAGATAGTCGATAAGAAACAGGAAAAACAAATCAATAATCTGATTAGAAACAAGACAATAACAGAGAAAGTCAGAGTCGATGACAAAATCCTTGAATTCAGGAGGCCTATGTTCTACATAGAAGCCAAAGAATTATTTTTCGAAAATTTACTGCAAGGAATGAATAATGATCTAGGAGGTAATTGAAATGCCAGATAATAAAAAATCAAAATCAGAAAAAAAGCCACAAAAATATTCTGTATCAAAACAGGAATTCAAAAAGGCAAAACTCCGGCCGGAACTAGGAAAAAAACTTGTTCTGAAGGTGAATGGAAAAAAAATTGACACTAAAGTCATCAAGATTGAAAAAGAGAGAGTTATACTTCAGGCTAGTGAATGAGAGAGTTATTAAAAGAAATTAGTATAATTCCTCACTAAGTGTGGTTGGAACCAGATATTTTTCAATATAGTCTATCACTATCTCTTCTGTTTCTTGCTTTGATACATTAAGAGATCTGTAATCAACAGCTGAATCAGTCAAATCCCTTATAAGAATTACATTAAATCCTTTCTTTTTCATATTAAGCAAACCTATAGAATTAAATGTCAC
>JAFGSP010000085.1 GCA_016934775.1 Candidatus Woesearchaeota archaeon
CTCCCACTAACCTGGTATGTGCCTTCCTTATCAGGTATAAAGAACATCTTGAATTCTACTGTTTCCTGCGGGCTGACCTCAAGAGAATCTGATTCTAATATCTGGACAACTTTGTCCTTGCCAAGATCCCTTATCTCTCCCTTGAACTGTGACAGTACATTCCTTGTGCCAGTATTCCTGAAAAGGGGAAACACAGGCATAGGCTCATTTACATAACCTATGTCATTTGTCCTTATTCCCATCAACTCTCCTGAGTCTGCAATCCCTCCTTTTTCAACAATATCAAAAGTTGTTGTTTTCCTCACATCGCATTCTCTGACATAGATATCTGCAAAATATTGGCCCACAGGCAGGCTGTTTTTAATCTGCCCTGAGAATTGTCTGTTCTTTGTGGGCAATATCTGCGGTCCGAGAAATGTCTCTGATAAAAGGATCTGTGTCCTGTATTGGTCCCAAACTTCGACAATTACTTCTGGCCTGAATCTCACGTTACCATCATTGTATACGATCGAGTTCACAGTGAATGGCAAATTTATTTCAGCATTGGATGTTGAGATAGCTCCTGCCCTGCATTCTACTATCTGTTCTCCTATGACCTCCACATAGATTAGCATACCAATCTCTGCAAGAATAGATGACCCTGCGCCTTCTTCAACAGAAGCTATGTTATCAGTCCTGACCTTCAGAATACCTGAATAATTCCCATTTAATGTATCCTCAGGAGGCTGGATGATCATGGTGAAGGTATAAGGCTCATCTTTTGAGAATACAAAGTCATTGTCACCTGGCTCAACAGTAACCCATTCTTTAATATCTCCTTCAAATATGAAATGCGCATTTACAGGCTGGACAATCGATGTGCTTACTACAGCGTTTCTTTCAGCATAGCCTCCCTTAACCATCCTGCTAAATCTTGCTATGCTGGGGCTTATGCCTACAACAGCGCCAAGAACAGGCTGGGAGAGGGCAACAACAAGAAGGACAAATAAGACCGTAAATTTCAGTTTCAACTTCCCACCACATTCCAACCTAAATAGGCTCTTTTTATATAATTTCCGTAAAGTATATATAAAACGCACGGTTTTAAAGCAGTATGGTGCTGGAGAATCTTGGCAATTCTTTAAAATCAACGCTTGAGAAGATAGCCAAATCTGTTTTTCTTGATGACAAGCTTATCAATGAGCTCATAAAGGATATCCAGAGGGCTATGCTGCAGAGCGATGTCAACGTAAAGCTTGTCTTTGAATTGTCTAATAAGATAAAGAAAAGGTCTCTTGAGGAGAAGACACCGCCCGGCCTGACAAAAAAAGAGCATATCATAAATATTGTCTACGAAGAACTTGTAGAATTCCTGGGAGGAGAAGGCCATAAAATCGATATAAAGAAAAAGCCCTTCAAGATAATGCTTGTCGGTCTTTTTGGTAGCGGTAAAACAACTACAGCAGGCAAGCTCGCAAGGTTTTTCCAGAAAAGGACAGGAAAAGTGGCTATGATCCAGCTTGATGTCTGGAGGCCGGCTGCATTCAAGCAGCTGCAGCAGCTTGGAAAAAAGATAAATGCCACAGTGTTTGGAGATGAGAAAGAGAGCGATCCTGTAAAAATATATAAGAAATACCAGGATAAGCTGAAAGAGTTTGACCTTGTCATAATCGATACTGCAGGAAGAGATGCTTTGTCTATGGAGCTTATCCAGGAACTGAACAGGATCAATGCCCTTGTCAAGGCAGATGAAAGGCTTCTTGTAATTAGCGCAGACATAGGCCAGGCAGCAGAAAGACAGGCTGAAAAGTTCCATGAGACATGCGATGTGACAGGAGTCATCATAACAAAAATGGAGGGCACTGCAAAAGGAGGCGGTGCTTTATCTGCATGTTCAGTCACAAAAGCTCCAGTGAAGTTTATAGGTGTGGGAGAAAAGATAAATGATCTTGAAGAATTTAATCCAAAAGGCTTTGTTTCCAGGCTTTTGGGCATGGGCGATATTGAGGCATTGCTTGAGAAAGCCCATGAGGCATTCTCTGAGGAAGATGCTAAAGATTTAGGTAAAAAGTTCTTGAAAGGCGAATTCAACCTTATTGACCTGTATGAGCAGATGCAGGCCATGAAGAAGATGGGGCCCCTTACAAAGATAATGGAGCTTGTCCCGGGCATGGGCCAGCTCAAGCTGCCAAAGGAAGCATTGGAAGTGCAGCAGGAAAAGCTTGAGAAATGGCGCTATATCATGGACAGCTGCACAAAAAAAGAGCTCGAAGACCCGAGCATCATCTCGGGCACGAGGATAGACAGGATAGCGAAAGGCGCAGGGATGAGCGCAAAAGAAGTCCGTGAGCTTCTAAAACAGTACAACCAGTCAAAGAAGATGATGAAGATGTTTAAGGGCGGATCGATGAAAAATATGGAAAGAATGATGAAAAAATTCCCAGGTATGAAGGGGATGATGGGTTAGGTTATTTTTTATTGGCAGCAGCCTGTAGTAGTTTATTGAGAGTGTCATAAGGTACTTCTCTTTGTTCCATAGACCCGTTTTGGAAAACAGTTTTTTTGAATTTCCCTCCAGGGGATACACTAATGGGATTGGCAGAATAGTTTCCCTCTGATCCATATAACTCACCAGTGAATCCGTGAATGGTGGTTCCTTCCTTGTAAATGGCTACGGCGCATGGAAGATTTTCAACTCTGACAATATCACAATCTTCGTAGTTTATTCTTACTGAAACATGGTTTAGGTTTGCCAACTCGTCAATTGTTGGGTTAGATCTTCTAGTTGGTTCTCTATGTTGAGAAGAGGCTTTTCTGGCTTTTTTTTCAAGCGAATAAAAATCATTAAGTTTTTTTTTGAGTAAATCATATGTTATTCCTTCGTAGAATCCAGAAAGTGAGTCTTTTGGTGAAATCACTTGTTTTGCAGCGTGGATTCCAGTCACAGCGTCTTCATATATGTCACCTGCATAGCTTATGATGGCACCTATGTTCTGATTCTCATAAATAGCTAAAAACTTGCCATTAACTTCAACAACAGGGCATTCTATTTCTTCAAGTACAATCTTTTTCCCTTTAAAATCATCAATTCTAGGCATTTTAATACTCCTCCAAAGTAAAGAATAAGAATCAGGACGTATATATAAATATATATTTTTCAGAACCACCAAACAAAAAAACAAAAAAATAAACTAATCATCTCTTCTTCAGGAACACTAGAGCGCACAGCGCAAACATTAATGCAACCCCTATTATATTAAACTCTGGAACCTGGCTTGGTGCACTATCTCCTTCTTGCACAGCTCCAGGGTCTCCTCTATAAGGTCCTTTTTCCCAGTTCATCATGTCGCTGTTGTCCAGGCCTGTATTTTTTAGCTCAATGGAATAACCCTCGTTTTCTTCGTTTGTTGAAAGGTTTACATAATCAACCGCACTAAGTTCATCATCCATGATATACAGTTCTTCTCCTCCTGAGTTAACAAGAGAGAATGTTGCAGTCACAATATTTCCTGGATAGCCTGTGTGGTCTGCCATGAAACTATCTCCGTTTCTTGCTATTATCATGCTTCCGCCAGGAGCTATTTCCAAACTTCCCTGGTAGATAGTAAGACCGTGGTTTGAGCCGTCTTCATTGAATTTCCATCCGGTAATATCAACCGCTGAACTGCCGCTGTTGTATAGCTCAATCCATTCTCTTCCAGTATCGCTCCCTTCTGGGTCATACATTATCTCTGTCACCATAACTTCAGCAAAAGCATCTGCTGAAAGTATCAATGCCACTGTTAAAACTATATAAACAAATTTCATCTATTCACCTCCGAATTTTACTAAGAAATTAGTA
>JAFGSP010000086.1 GCA_016934775.1 Candidatus Woesearchaeota archaeon
AAAGGTTGATGAGTTTTGACCTTGAGAGTATCTTAAGACCATGGATTTTAGCAGTATATTTTTCTTTACGTGTCTCCAAGAGATTGCCTAGAGTCTCTTCCTTAAGGTCTATGCCTTCGCTCTTAACTTTACTAACAAAAGAAGTCCAATCCTCATGATTCCAGCTTGCATTTTTCTCTTCTATAAATTCGTCTACAAGTTGCAACAGATTCTTTTTGCTACCCATGGATCCCCCTTATGAAACAAATTATGAGTAAGAGTTTAAATATATTTCGATTTATAGAGCATTTTTTAGGTGGATAAACATAAAAAAACAGCACTTACTCTACTACCTTCTCGATCTTTTCAGCCAAAATTTCCCCATCATCTATATCTCCGGTAATCTTAACCCTGTCCCCTGTCTCCAGACCTGCTATATTTGAGAATGCGATAACATTAAGGTCTGATTCCTGGGACAAGACTATGAACGTGGCTTTCTCACTTTGCCTGATACTTTTCACAGTGCCTTCCAAAACTGCCTTTCCTACTATTTCCCCTCTGTTTATTTTTTCTATTGTTGTGTCATTTATCTCTATGTTTCTTGATATCAGGAAAAGGGCAGCAAGGCCCAAAAAAGAAAATAGAAGGGCAATCCTGAGAAGATGCTTGTCATCCATCATTCAACAACTTTTCTGGATCCGTCTGTGTTATATTTATAGGTCTTTCCGGGCTCTTCATCCAGGGTCTTCCTGTGAGAGCCGTCGCAGAATGGAAAATTCTTCGAGAGACCGCACTGGCAGATCATTTTTCCGTTGACCTCAAGAGGCCCTTTTTCATCATGTTTCACTATTCTTGGCATCTCTTTCAACTGCCTTTTTTCTTAATTTGTTTCAATATTGATTCTTTGCCTTTCCAATCAAGGGCTTTTTCAAGTACTTCATGGATAGTCTCTACAGGGATGACTTCGATTTTTGAAAGCTTATCGTGTGAGATTATTATGTCTTTCATGTTTGTCTTCGGCACTATAACACACTTTAGTCCTGCCTCTATGGCTGCCTCAACTTTACTGGTAACCCCTCCTACCGGAAGCACTTCCCCCCTGACAGACAATGAGCCTGTCATTGCATAATCCTGCTTAATAGGTATCTTCTTAAGAGCAGAGATTATTGCTGTTGCCACAGCTATGCTGGCAGAATCTCCCTCAACACCTTCATAAGTCTGGAGGAACTGCACATAGATTTCGTATTTCTCCTTAATATCTTCACCAAAGAATTTTTTAACGATGGCCGTGACATTCTTTATAGCTTCTTTTGCAATCTCGCCAAGCTTTCCTGTGGCTATAACCTGCGAGTCCTTGCCACCCGGAGTGACTTCTGCCTCAATCGGAAGGATTATCCCAGAGAATGCAGCTCCGCCTCCCATCACAGCCAGGCCATTCACCCTGCCCACCTGTTTTCCGGTAGACCTGATTACCTCATATTCTTTCTTCCTCTCAATATATTTATCAGCGATCTGCTGCTCAAGAGTACGGGCAATCTGTTTTGCCCTCTTAACATGATCTGCCTCCACAAGCTCTTTTTTCTCTTCAGTAGCCAGATCTCCGGCTGCCCTCACCAGCCCGCCAAGCTCCCTAAGCCTCAAGGAGAGGTGGCCTTTCCTGTTTGCCCTCTTCCTTGCTTCTTTGATTATCTCTTCGACAGCTTCTTTTGAGAAATGAGGTATCTTGCCGTCTTTCTTTATTTCCTGCGCCACAAAGATTGCAATCTTCTCCCTGTTCTCTTCTGTATCAGCCATAGTCTCTTCCATAAAGATTTCATACCCGTATCCCCTGATCCTTGACCTCAATGCAGGATGCATGTGCTTGACTGTCTCCACATTTCCTGCGGCAACAAGGATGAAAGTGCAGGGCACTGCCTCTGTCCTTACCATTGCCCCAGCTGATCTCTCGGACTGGCCTGTGATAGCATATTTGCCTTCCTGCAGGGCTGTCAGAAGCTCTTGCTGCGTCGCAGGCTGCAAAGTTGCTATCTCATCAATGAAAAGAACGCCCATATGGGCCTTATGTATCATGCCTGCCACAACTCTTTCATGCGCCGGTGTCCCCAAGCCTCCGGATTGAAAAGGATCGTGGAGGACATCTCCCAAAAGAGCGCCTGCATGCGCTCCGGTAGCATCAAAAAAAGGCACTTGTTTCTTCCCGAAATTATCTACGATAAGCTTTGGCGCATTAGTGCTGCCGCCCATCCTCTTGCTGAAGCTCATACCTATCATAGTGCCGACTGCCATCATCATCAGGGTAAGTTCAAACGCTGCAAACACTATTGCATTTGCTGTCGGGTTTCCCGGGACAAATTTCTCAGTCTGCCACATATTATACAAGTACCAGCCTCCAATAAGCAAGGCTATCATCAATATAAGGCTAAGATTTTTTACAAAAAAAGAACCGCCCTGCATCTTTGCTTTTGCAACATATTCACGACCCTGGCCTGCAGGAACAGACCTTATCAATGGCTGGTTCTCATCATTAGGGTTCAAAAAAGACAGAACGTCAACAAGCTTCTCTTTGGGAAGAAGTTCTGCAAGCGCCATCCCCAGCATGGATTTTCCAGTTCCTGGTTCGCCAATCAGCAGTACGTGCCTTCTCTGTTCAGCTGCCTTCTTGATTATATTAACTGCATTATCCTGGCCAACAACCTGGCCTATTATGTTTTTTGACACATCTATGTCTTTGGTTGTCTTGAAACTCAGGGCCTTAGAAACTGATTGCTTTGTTTTCTTCACTGCCATCTGGGACCTTGAAATGGCACGTGGTATTTAAATTTAGTGTTTGAAGTTGTCTGAAAGAAGTAGTTTGTGTCACAATTCACACCTCCTTTGATAAATCCAGTTCAATGTCATAATATTTCT
>JAFGSP010000087.1 GCA_016934775.1 Candidatus Woesearchaeota archaeon
CCCTTGTTTCTCAGACCTCTGCTTTTCCTTCCGGAAGAAGTGAGTCCTCTTTCAACCCTGTTCCTGTGCTGGGGCTCTGACATCCATTTCAGCGAAGGCCTGGATTTTATCTCAGGATGGTTTTTATCCACTAAAATGACCTCATACCATGCAAGGTTTCCGTCTTCAGCCACCCAGTATGAGTTCAATACCTCGCAGTTAGGGTATCTCTTGTTGGCGCGCTCTTCAGCCACTCTCTGGTAATTCTTTGCAACAATCTTTCTGTGCCTTCTTGTCCTGGAGCTTCTTGCTTTCCTTATCTTTGGCCTTGTCCTGCCTCCTCTTGAGACACGCTGCCTTACGATCACAAATCCCTGTATGGCCTTGTATCCCAATTCTCTGGCTCTGTCCAGCCTTGTAGGCTTTTCAATCCTGACTGTGACAGGTTCTCTTCTCCACTGGATTAACCTTTCCCTCCACAAGTCAGGCATGTTTTGCTTAGGCTTTTTCCAAAGCTCCTTTATATATTTGTATATTCCCATTATGTTCACCTTTTAAGATTCAGGCTCCCCTGATAGGGGTTAGTCCCACATTTCTTAGATCAGAGAAAAATATGGCTGTTTAAAAAAGTTTAGGAAATTCAGGAGATAATACCCAACTTAACACAATCTTTTTATACTCCTTTCTAATCCTCTCTCTTGCTGAGGCTAATTAGTCCTTGGGTTGATTCCAATCGGAACTTAAATCATAGTTCTCAGACAAGAATATAAGGTGAAAATTAATGGCAGAATTTAAGCTTGTTATAGGCGACCCTAAGTCAGGGAAGTGCCACCAGGTTGTTGTCTCAGAAGGCAACGCAGACTTCTTCAAAGGGAAGAAGATTGGAGATAAAGTGAGAGGAGAATCCTTTGATTTTCCGGGATATGAGTTCGAGATTACAGGCGGAGCAGATTACTGCGGTTTTCCAATGAGGAAAGACATTGAAGGGCCTGTGAGGAAGAAAGTCCTCATTGTAGACGGTGTAGGCACAAGACACAAAGAGAAAGGTATAAGGAAAAGAAGGACTGTGTGCGGAAACACCATCCATGAGAAAATAACCCAGATATCACTTAAAGTGCTGAAGCACGGCAAGAAGCCTTTGGGTGAACCTGCTGAAGAGCTTGCAGATGCTGAAGCTCCGAAAGAAGTTCCTGCTGAGGATAAAAAAGAATAATAATTTATTTTTTATATTCAATCAAGACAATTAATCTGGATGATTTGGGAATTGAGTCAAGGCTTGCTTTTTCAATCATTTCTTTGTTTTTCCTGAAAAAAGAGTTGCAGTCCTTTATGCTCAGGAATTTTTTGACTTCGTATTCCGTCATTTTGTTATAGAATTTAATGATGAATATAAATCTTTTGGTATAGATTAGGTATAGATTTGAAGTAATGTTATTATTCACTGAGGATGTGATTTAGCTCATGGAAGATGTTGATGTCAAAGAGTACAGCTGGATCGTAAGAGGAAAGCAGAGACGCGATATAATCAGGCATATAGACAGCCTTGAGACACCCACCCAGATTTCCCAGAAAGCCAAATACTCTCTTAATCACACAAGCAGGGTGCTGAATGAGTTCAGGGAGCACGGCATAGTGAAGCTTGTCAATCCTGACCAGAAGACTGGCAGGCTTTATACACTTACGCAAAAAGGCAAGCTGATAAGGGATAAGCTAAGAGAAAAGACTTCTTAAATCACTTGATTCCCTTAAGCTGACGTAACAGTTATCGCCTATTATTATGTGATCAAGCAAAGGTATCCCGATAAGCTTAGATGCCCTTATTATCTGCTTTGTTATATCTATATCTTCCCTGCTCGGCCCCGGGTCTCCGGAGGGATGGTTATGAGCTATTATGATGGCGGCGGCAGACTCTTTTATTGCTGGCTTGAGTATCTCTCTGGGGTGGATAGTGGATGCATCTAGAGTGCCGATGGATAGAATTTCCTGCTTCATCACCCTTTTCCTCGTGTTTAGAAATAGCCCTATGAGGTGCTCTCTCTTCTTCAGCCTCATGCCCGGATGAAGCAGCCTGAAAACATCTTCTGCGCATGATATCATTGCCTTCGGCTCTGATGAAGAGGAAGTGAGCCTCCTGCCAAGCTCAAAGCACGCCACTATCTGGCATGCCTTGGCAGAGCCCAGACCGTGTATGCTGCAGAGGCTTGAGACATTCTCTTCAGATAGCCGCCTGAGGTCATATCTTGATAGAATGCCTTTTGACATCTCAAGCACATTCATCTGCCTCGTTCCTTTTCCCAGGATTATGGCCATGAGCTCAGAATTGCTCAGCACTGCCGGGCCTTTTTCCATCAGCCTTTCCCTTGGTCTTTCCTCTGTCGGGAAATCCCTAATCTTAAGCACGTATTGTTGCATTTTTTATTAATCTATTAGGCAGGGTTTAAATATGTTACGCGGGAATGTCCAGTGGACTCAGGCACATATTTAAATCAAGAAAGCAGAAATACTCATTGAATTCGTAAAGTTCAACAAGTTGAACAAATCCACTTCCTTCACTAATAAATTCAGAGAATCTTTTGTGTGCCAGAAATGTATGATTTCTGAGCATATGTAGGGGATATCACAAGCTATGCTTGTGTATTACGAACTAAGGTGAGTATAGTGGATTTTCAGCAGTTTCATTAATTAGGTTTCTTTTCAGAAACAGGTTTTTCTTCTCCCAACCGCAAAACATTAATACTCCTATTAATCTATTAATCATTCAGGTGATCACAATGGCAAAGAAAAAAATATCAAAAGAAATGTCCTGCAACGGTCCTGCTGGAGCTGTCTACGGCCTGGGCTTTATAGGCGCACTTATCTATTACATAACCACTGCAGCAAGCTTCTGGGCCGGCGTCCTTGGGGTGCTGAAGGCTATAGTCTGGCCTGCCTTTGTAGTCTACGGTCTGCTCAAATCATTAGGGATGTAAAAAAAGAAAAGTCATAGACTATTTGTTTACTCATGCTTTTGCTTTTCAGCCTCAGCTATATCCGTGCCGATGAACGTCAGGTATTCTTTTAATTCTCTTTCGAAATTCTCATCGTTCTGCTTTATCCATGCGATCAGCATAGCAGCATGCTCTTTTTCTTCATTTGCATTATGGATTAATATCCTCTTGAGGTTCTTGTCAGAGCAGGCATCTGCCCTCTGGTTATACCAATCAACTGCTTCAAGCTCCTCTTTCAATGAGTCTATCGCTCTTTTCATATCAAGTGTCTTTTCAGACAGGTCTTTCCGTTCTTCATGCAGCATATTATCACCCTTTTTGTTTATTTTGAATTACAGTAAATGTGCTATCTTTATATATCTTCTGTGATTCAGCCATGATATGAAATTTTGCCCTAAGTGCGGTTCTCTCCTCATACCAAAAGAGGGAAAGCTTGAATGCGGTTGCGGCTACTCTGAGACCTCAACAATAAAGTTCAGGGAAGAGATACATCCTCCAAAAGATATTGAAGTTATTGATGAGGCCACTGAGCATATAGGTGACACAGTAATACCCATAGTGTGCTGGAACTGCGGGCATCGGGGAGTATATTTCTGGATGGTGCAGATGAGAAGGGCAGACGAGCCTCCTACCAGGTTTTACAAGTGCAGAAAGTGCAAGAAAGTGTGGAGATCCGGAAAATAATCAACCAAAAAGTTGAATTTTCTTCAACCGAATATATATAATGTAGTTCTGCTATATTATCTTTAAGTAGTACTAACTATCGGGTGTGCCTATGGAACAGGAATTCATTCAGGAATTAGAGAATCTTATCCTGGGAAAAATTGAATCTATGGAAATTGATGTATCTGCATCACCGTCTAGAGAATCCATTCTTGAGGCACTTAACAAGATAATTTCTTATGCGCTGCCCGGCTCATGGGCAGTCGGGGAGTTCGTGTCCAATGATGACACGGATTATCTCGTTTACGATGTCCATTTCTGCGGCGCTTTTTCTCTCCCTTCTTCCATACGGTTCTTTGAATTCGCTAACAAATTCACATTGACAAGGGTCTAGAAATAGGAATTTAGCTTGCCTTGTTCCTTCATATTCTTTAGCATAAGACTCTTCTCCAGAAGCGAATCAGCATCGAAACTGAACCTTTTCTTTGCAAATGCCTTTGCATACTTTAACATAAGCTCTTTTGAGGAGAAAGCAATCGGCCTGCTTTTCAGGGCAGCTCTAGTTGCCTCCCTTACGACCCACACGCCCAGGGCCATATAATATTCATTTGTTATGAACCTAAGTGCCAGTACAGAAGATTGTCTTTTCTTATTTTTTAGGTATTCAAGTATGCCGAGTCGTGCTGCATAATACCCGCCTACAGTATTTGAAGCATAATCCTTCCTGCCTGCATACGATTCATAATCAGTAGCTGTCTCAACTTCTCCCGGCCTGGGCTTATTAGGGTTGCCAACATAAGTCTCAAAGAGCTCATAAGACCATATTTCCGGAAAGAACAACAACAGATAGTAATTTCCCAGATAGCCGCCGAAATGCGCCACATAATCATATTCATTAAATTCTTTGATTTCGTTGATCAGCTTCTTTCCCAGAGTATCATCTGTGGCAGTTATACTCCATCTTGTCGGCACAAGCTTCCTGTTTTTCCCTATGCCTAATGTCCCGGCAGAAAGCAGTTTTGTGAGGAAATGCTCATCATATCCTTTTTTATAGAGGTAATCAACTGCATTGACTGCCTTGAGATCTGTATCATCCACTACTTTTTCGACATGGACAGGTACCTTTGGATTCTCGGTTATCTCTGCTTTTTCCAGGTTGACAGACGGGCCGTAAGGCGTGATATCTCTGTCAAGCTTAATGTTGAATTTAGGTGTTTTGTCAAGATGCACTTCAACATCTACTGGCTTTTTTGCCATAGCAACTTCCTTTGTTATATCAAGGAACTTCTCGTCAAAGCTCTTCACATTAGCCTTGAACCTTGAATTGATAAGAGATGACCTCAGGTCCACGATTCTTGGAATATCATAGTTGTCAGCAGCCCACTGCCTCGGCTTATCTGCGTCTTTCGGGATATTCTCGTTCGAGAAAAATCCCACATTAACCTTTGGATAGCCGAACCTGCCAACAAACACATTCGGAGACTCTCCGAAATATTCTTTTTTTGCAGTCTCATTGAACTGATTCTGCCTGATGACAGAATACACTTTAGGGCAGTTCCTCAGGTGCTGCAGCCTTGAGCCTCCGCAGTACGGGCAGTAGAATTCCATAGCTTTTAACAAAAAAAACAGAAATAAAAAATTAACCTTATTTCAGACATGCATACTGACCGTTTGTGGGCCCAGCTTGTGAACCAAATTCAATAACATGGACATGAAGACCTTCAGGCATTCCATCTTCAGAGACTATTTCCAGAGCCTTCTGCTCCAGTAGATTCCTCACCAAGCCAGTATTTGCACTTCCTGTAACAACATTGATTGCTCCTTCAACATATTCAACAGGAGGCACATATCCTTTTGGAAATATCTTATGTCCCTCTTCAAAAGGTACGGCACGAAGCTGACCATCTATCCCTTGTCTTGCATTTGCAATATAAGTTACCATCATTATAACCTCCGTTACTGTTTCTAGAATAGACTATGAGCTTACTAAATAAATTCAATGTTATTATAATAACAAATAAAAAAGAAATTATAATTTCTCGCTAAGAGGAGGAGCCACCTGTTTTTTTCTTGACATCAC
>JAFGSP010000088.1 GCA_016934775.1 Candidatus Woesearchaeota archaeon
AGAAGCGGCTCTCCGCCTGATATTTCAACAATAAGCTTCCTGCCGGTTATTTTTTTCAGCTCAGCAAGATCTTTCATCAATGTTAACCATATTTTCTGGTCGATATCCTTTTCCTCCTGTTCTCTGCAGCCGCACATGATACAGTTCTGGTTGTATTTTAGCGTAGGGAAAATCCTGAATGCAATTGGCCCGTCATGCCAATTGCCGTAGGGTAGTGTACTGAGGGTATTTTTTGGTTTCATTTCAATCATCTGTATATCTGCAATTCTGGATCTGATGGCAGTTCAATGTGCACCCTGAAATCTCTTCAGATAAGGTACTGTAATTCTCTGAATCTAATAATTCTTTAAAAGATATCTCTTTAAGATTGCCCAGGCTTCTCTTGTTCATGCAGTTTTTGAGTTCCCCTTCTGCTGTCACCTGGAATCCTAGTTCATCAGCATTGCACGGACTCCCTCTGATGAATCTGTTCGGGTCATTGAAATATCTTTTGAATGACTCTAACTGGGAGCTTGTGTTTGCTATCTTGCATCCCTGTCTTTTCATGAGGATCAGCTCATCCAGCAATTCCATCACTTTTCCGGTTTCTTCAGGCCAGAGATTTGTGTATTTTCTGTGCCAATTCGGATCTGTTTCTGTCCATAATGGCTGGGCAAGCGAATTGAAAGAAATGCAAGTGATATGTTCCTGTTGATTTATCCATTTTGTAAGAGGAATAATTTCATCCAGGTTTGATTTCATTATTATGCAGCTGATAATTATATTTGTGCTATGTCTTTGTGTTTTTAGCATGTCAAATACTTTCAATACATGCTTATGGCTGTTCCTTACACCTCTTTGGACATCATGGCCTTTATCCGTAAAAAAATCCAGGCCGATAACCAGGGATGTCAGACCTGACTCAAGAAGCCTCAGTAAAATCCTGTTATTTACAAGATGGCAGTTTGTGCTGTATGTTGTCTCAAACCCAAGAGACGAGGCATGTTTCAGGACAGGCATCAGATTCTTGTTGATTTCCGCCATCCCGCTTCCACCTATTTCGATTATCACATTTGTTCCGTAGATTTCCTTCACTTCGTCAAGGAACTTTGTCCATGTCTCTTTTTCCAGCGGATAATAATTATTCTGCTGCTGCCAGATATAACAATGCCTGCACCTGAACAGGCATCTGCTTGTGAAATTTATAGCTATTTTGTGTTTCCTGACCTGCCTGGTCACATGGCCTTGGGTTGTACTGCCTGGGTAGTGCAGGACTATGCTAGAGATAGGCTCCTTATTTTTTTCACTATGTGTTACTCTATCAGTTTCAAGGCAGATCTGCCTTATCTTTCTCCGTGTCTTGAGTTTCAGGAAGTTTGTGATCATTTTGGTCTGTATAATGCTTAGTGATTCTATGGCCAGGCTTATGCGGAATAGAGGCAGTTCAGCCTGAACCAGCAATCAGTGATAGGACATTTGGATATTTTTTTTCTTATATTTTCAGCTTCATCAGAATCCCAGATTTCGATCAACCTGTCTTTCTTTATGTTCCCAATCTTATCATAATGGTAGCAAAGATGGATGTCTCCTGTGCTGTTTGTGCAGACTGCCTGGTCATAATTGCATCTGGTAAGTTTCGGGGTTGATTCCGGGTTCCTGAAATAGATTTTATAAGATTGAAGCTGATCCGGATCATTCAGCAATTTTGGTGCTCTGCTGCTTTTTTTCAGTTCAATGATTTCATCAAGCATCCCGATTACTGAGGAGTCTGGCCACAGATGACTGAATTCTTCCCTGAACCAGTTTTCATTATGCTCTGTGTTGTTCGGCTGCATCAGGAGATTGAGGTTGATCCTGTTGATCAGCGGGTTTTTTTCGACCCACAGGACAAGGTCTTTTATCTGGCCTGTGTTGGTCTTCTGGATGACTGCCTGGACGCCTACATCAATCTCTTTTTTGTATATTTTGCTGAAAAAATGAAGATACCTTATCCCTCTGTTCAGCTTTTCAAACACTCCCTCGACTCCCCTTATCCTGTCATGTGTCTCAGACAGATGGCTGTCAAGAGAGATAGTGACAGCAAAAAGCCCGCTTTTCACCAGTCTTTCACAGGTTCTCTTGTTCAAAAGGAACCCGTTTGTTGAGAGAAGGGGCTTAAGACCCTGATCTGAAGCAATCCTTATTATCCTGAATATGTCAGGATGGAGCAAAGGCTCTCCCCCCGGAAGATTGAAGACAAACCCTTCTCCGGAAATCTTTTTCATATCCCTGAAAAACAGTTCCCATCTTTCTGGGGGGATAGTCTCTTTAGGAGGAGGTATCTCGTACATCCTGCACATCTGGCATTTCAGGTTGCATGATTCTGTTATGCCTATATCAGCATATACTATCTCTTTCATTTTTATCTGGTTCTCTTGTTCTCATAATCATGGTTATCTCAATTAAACTTGCAGTTGATGACAAAATGGCAGTTTGCCCTATTGCATCCTTTGATCCACGCCTGTTCCTTCTGTATGATGCAAGATAAATTCCTGGTGTTCAGGGAAGGGTCATATGAGTTTCCCAAAACTTTCTGGTTTACAGGGCACATATCTATTCTTCCATCAGCGTGTATCATTATCCCCTGATATACATTGCACCTGACATTATCTTCAATGACAGGCACAGGATCAAGAAAATAATCTCGCTGGGCAGATAACGAGCTTATAGTATTATCAATCTTGGCGCCTGACTTTTTCATCTCAATCAATTCGTCATATACTGTATTGATGCTTCTCCCGTCTTTAGGCCACAGGTCGCTGAACTCAGGATGCTCATACCATCTTTCCAGAGCAGGCGTGCCGAATACTTGTGTTATTGCCTGGAACCTTATTGCAGACAGCCTCGGGTCTTCATTTACCCACCTGACCAAATTAGGGATAGAATCCATGTTTTGGGAGCATATTGTTGTATGGATTCCAAGAGCACATCCTGAACCAAACTTTTTTTTGAAATGATCCAGCATACGAATAGACTCAGTGACTTTTCGATGGTGGCCCTTTATCCCTCTGAGACTGTCATTTATTTCAGGTGTATTGCTTTCAAGAGAGAGATTGATATGGAACAGCCCTGATTTGATGAGTTCTTCAGCACTTTTCTGGGTTATGAGCATGGAATTAGTGATTGTAGTCACATGAAATCCTTTGTCATTTCCGTATCTGATCATCTTATAGATTTCCCTGTTTATCATAGGCTCTCCTGCAGCAGACAAGGTTAGGAATATCTTTTTTTCTTTGTTGAGAAGAGGACTTATTGCATCCACAGCCCTCCTGAACGCTTCAAATGAAAGATTTTTCTTCTCTAGTTTCCATAGTCTGCACATTGAGCATCTTGAAGTGCATCCTTCAGAAATATTGACATTGAAGTATTCTAGGGGAAACAAGTCTTCTACTGTTTTTTCTTTTTTTCCTTTAGATAGATCCTTTCTTCTTCCGGCCATGCCTGAATGGACTGGATTGAATATTCTTAATGTTCTTGATCTTAATTTCATGTTAACCCCTAGGGATTCATGCTTATTCTGAAGACTTTGAAATAGTGATTTTCTTAGCAGCTCTATTGACAGTATCAAAAGGATATTCATGGTCGTAATAGCAGTTCAG
>JAFGSP010000089.1 GCA_016934775.1 Candidatus Woesearchaeota archaeon
ATAGCCTCGTTTACAGTCATATACTTATCTTTGTCTTTTTTTATGTCAAGCAGCACAAGCGTATGCAGCCCGCTCTTTAAGTTTTGTTTTATGGCGTCATAAGGTGTCTCCGGCCTGAAATTATGCTCGAAATAAGGCATAGAGGTTGTCCTGCCGAACTTGTACAGCTCTAAGCCTGTTATCCCGACGGCTGTCAGAATTGAAGTATTATGTATTACCTTGATGTCAATCTTCTTCTCTTTTGCCCTTAAAAACAGATCAGCATGGGTTGTCGCAGAAAACACATCTCCCGCAACAAGGAAAGCTGTATTTTTCGAAGAGGCTTTATCAAGGATTTCATCAGAATTCTTCTCTACCATGTTTCGATCTGCAGGGACTATCTTTTTTCCATAGACTTTCTCAAGCTTCTCAAGGCCGACATTCAGTTTTGATGTGTAATCCTCTAAAAACAAATAGTCGCATTTCTTCACAGCATCAAGGCCGCTGACTGTGATATCTTTCTCATCATTGAGTCCGAGGCCGATTAGGTATAGGGTCATTTTATGAATTCAACATTTTTTAATCCTTTAAATTCTTTGTCTCCTGTTACAAATATGAGGTTGTTTTCTTTTGCATATATATAGCCGATGCAGTCTGTTATTGAGATATTCTTTTTCCTGTTCTTATAATGGAATCTTCTGGCTTTGATATGTATATCCAAGCCAATATTAGTACACTTTGGGCTTAATTTCTTCAGCCAATAATCTGCTGTCCTTTCGTTGAATTTCCTATATAGGACTATCCAGAATTCAGCTATTGTGACAAAAGTGATTTCATAATCTTCATTCAAAAGACTAATAAATTCTTTGTTTCCGTCACTAATTTCAATCAGAGCATATGTGTCCAGAATCCTTTTAGTCATATTTGCTCCACTTCACCTCTTTTCTGTATTCCTCTAAATCTTTTCTCTTTAATCCAGGCAATGCACCAAACAATTCATTTAATACATTTCCTTGTTTTTCAATTTTCGGGATTGATAATTCATCGCCAGGCTTGATGTTAAGCTCTTTTACGACATCACTAGGGATTATTATCCCGATTGAATTTCCCCATTCCTTAGCTTTAGTGAGCATGTGTATCACCTTTTAGTATAATTGTATAACTATAAAGTTATACATATTTATAAGGTTTTCTCTTGAAACTCGATTGAATATAGACAATAAATACCTAAACTTTAAATATGATTAGTTAATCCAGGGCGTGATGCTCGAGGATAGAGTAAGGACAATCCCTGTACATTATGATGACCTGACTAAAGAGGAACAGGCTGAAATAATCAGGAAAGCCGCTGGATTTAATGGAGATAGGAGAGATAGGCTTCTCCAGGCAGGAGAACTTTTTTGGGAGAAAGGGATAGCTTTTTCAACGGCTACTATAAACAAGGATCTAAGATTAAAAAGAATAGAAGAACATATGGAGTTTTATTTTGGTAATGGAAATAAATCCCCCCTCCAGAACTATAGAGAAGTGGTAGGAGCTTACTGGGGAAATCTTGATAATACAGTATGGGCCTTTGTTGCCTCAGAAGACGATTATATGAATTCGGTCAGGCTTCCCAGCTCTCGAACACTTTCTAGAGATGAAGCCCGACTATTGGGAATAATCTGGAGTTGCGGTAAGAATACCCGGCAAATAGGTGCGACAGACATAAATGGTGAGACAATGCAGATCTATTCTGGGTTGGAACTTAGGCCTGGAAAAGCCAATGATGAGCTGTTAGAGTCAGTGATTAAGCCTCTTGTTGAGGATGTTTTTAATATGGATGTGCCAATATTAGAAAGACGTGAGAGTAGCAGGACTATTCGACTTATGAGGCTTTCTTCACAGGCAGTAGCTACCTGGGTTTATGGTCTTGGCATGAGATTAGGACATAAAGAAGGATACTCTCTTCCTGTTCTTGATTGGACAGAAGATGAACGTGAAGGGTTTTTAGAAGGTATTGTTGCAATATTCGGCAAAATTAATGGACCAAATCAGATTAATTTTTATCGGAAGCCCGAGGTAACTCACAAAATTGAAAATATTCTTAAAATGAATGGTATCCAGTATTCACTTTTTAATAATTCTTATTTTCCTAAAATAATCCTGTATTCTGAATCTACACGAGAGTTTACTAAAAGATACGAACTTCTTAATCCAGCTCATATCAGGACTCAAAAAAGAAAACTGACAAGAGAAGAACTTGAAGAATTATTTAACAGGGTACAAAATGGAGATCTTAGGGAATATCCTATGGGAACTTATGTTCCGGTAAATCATAGAACAATGGTGGAATTTGTTGTTGATAGATATCAGCAGGAACATCCTGGAATGTTTCCAACTTATTCTTTTGTGGAAGAACTGGGATTTAATCGTTTACTTGAGTTGATAGGTAAAAAAAAAGATGATCCGGGAAAAGCTTATTCTGGAATTATGAAGTTTTATTATGAAGGAGGTTATCTGAATCCAGAGGATCCTAATTACAATTGGGTCTTGGATTTGACACCTTGGCTGTGTATGAAAGACTTGCCTAATCATTTCTGGAGTGATTTGGACAATGTAAAAAAGGCTGTTCGATGGTATGTAACCTTAGGAGAACCTCTTAAGAGAACTTCGATTTTATCTCATCTTCCATCAACTATTTTTAATTATATTTCAGTTTGTGAATTTTGTAATTTGGCTTATATGAATGAGGTTCAAGATTTTAATCCGGAGAGTTTTTATGATTTTTTTAAGGTGACTGTCCAGGATATAGATGGAGGAGTGTTTACAGTAAACCAAGACCAGTTGAGAATAGAGATGACACCACGTCAGAAATTGATTTTATTGGCCCTTAGACCAGATCAGATCGTGAGTCCTGAAGACTTTAGCAGGGTTTTTGGATTAGGGATAATAGATCCTGTTTTTGATGATGTTGATTACTTGAATCGGAACTATCGTGCTCAAACTGGAAGTCCGAAATCTGAACTTGTTGGATACAGAGGGATTTTCTCAGATACATGTGGATTTCAGTTGACTGAACCAGTTGAGTTCATAGTGCATGGCTAACAGTATCATTATTTTTATTCTTTTATAATAAAGAAAAAGCTCTCTTCCCCTCCCGGAGAAGAGAAAAAATAATTTGCCTCTATCTTGAAAGTTTCGGGGGTGATTCACGATAGAGGCAAGAAGGCACCACACAAAGACTTCGGGGTGATCTTGAGTTTAACGTTTTCATCTTGCCTTTTATCGGACAATCTCGATGCCAAGCTCTTCACTAACACTCATCATCTCTCTGCTCGGCTGTGTCCTGTCTGCCTTTCCAAGTATCCAGGGGCTCTTCACTCCTGTGACTATGGTCATCACTGTAAGCTTTCCTTTCATATCTTCAGTCACTCTGGCTCCCCAGATGACATTTGCATCCTCATCAAGGCTTTCAGTCACTAATTCTCCGATTTTGTTGATTTCATCCAGGGTCAGGTCAGGTCCGCCGCAGACATGTATCAATGCGCCTGTGGCTCCCTCGTAATTGATGTCCAGCAAAGGATTGCTCAGTGCTCCTTTTACTGCTTCCTCGACCTTGTTGTTTGTATCAGAGGCGCCTACGCCGATGGCAGCGACTCCTCCGTTTGTCATGATTGCTTTTACGTCTGCATAATCCAGGTTTACCAGAGAAGGCAATGCAATTGTCTCCACTATCCCTTTGATCATTGTAGCTATCAGCTCATTTGCAACTGCAAATGCCTGTCTGATAGGCAGATTTCCTGCAATCTGTACTAATCTGTTGTTGTCTATAACAATTACAGTGTCACATACTTGTCTTAGCTGCTGTAGTCCGAATTCCGCTTTATCTACCCTTGCCCTTTCAATCTTGAAAGGCATTGTCACTGTACCGATCACAATGCTGCCAAGGTCTCTCGCAACTTCAGCGATTACCGGAGCAGATCCTGTCCCTGTACCGCCGCCCATACCTGCACAGACAAATACCATGTCTGAGCTTTTCAGCGCATCTTTCACTTCATTCATCTGCTCGTGAGCAGCTTCAGCTCCTCTTTCAGGGAATCCTCCGCAACCTAAACCACGGGTAGTTTCCCTTCCGATCAGAAATTTCCTGTCAGCTTCAGTGACACTAAGGTGCTGCTGGTCTGTATTGCATGCTATAATCTCAGCACCCTTGACTCCTTTTTGGTAGAGCCAATTCACCATGTTGTTCCCAGCGCCGCCAGATCCTATAACTTTAATTGTTGCCTGGTGGACGTCTAGGGTATCGAATTCTTGTTGTTGTCCTTTTAATGCGTTGTCCACAACGAAGTCCATTTTTCCTAACCCCCTTCCGTTTGTCTTTGTGTCTATCTAGAGTATATTTTGTAGTATATATATTAAACTAGGTAAATATTTATATACTAGTTTGTAATATACTCTACCTTAGAAAACGCCGAAATCGCTAGCCACGATTTATGATTTTTCTCGAAAAACGCTTATTTTTTAGTTGTAGA
>JAFGSP010000090.1 GCA_016934775.1 Candidatus Woesearchaeota archaeon
GGTGAATATTATGTGCTATGCGATACCGGCAAAAATAATAGAAAAAAAAGACCAGGATGCGAAAGTAGACTATGGTGGAGTCATAAAAAAAGTCAACCTTTCCCTACTAGATGGCGCTGAGGTAGATGATTTTGTGCTCATCCATGCAGGGTTCGCTATTGAAAAACTTGACAGGAAATCAGCAGAGGAATCTCTTAAGATAATCCGGAATTATATGAATCTGATGGATGAATAAAACATACTGCCTTTGACAAGATTTGAAAAAAGATGGATAATAAAGAATTGTCAAGAAAACACCTGGAAAAGATAAAGAGAATAGCCTCTGAAATAAATAGAGAAATTAAGATTATGGAGATCTGCGGCGGCCATACTAACATAATAATGAAATACGGCATCAGGGACATACTCCCTGAAAATGTTAAGCTGATATCAGGGCCTGGATGCCCTGTCTGTGTCAGCAGCCAGCATGACATTGACTGCATGATAGAGCTTGCCCATAAAGGGGTCCCTGTGGCAACTTATGGAGACATGATGAAAGTCCCGGGAACTAAATACAGCCTCCAGGATGCTCATGCCCAGGGGGGAAAGGTTTTTGAGATATACTCTGCAACCGAAGTTTTGGAACTGAAAAACAAGTATCCGGACATAGTATTTTTTGGAATCGGGTTTGAAACAACAGCTCCGATGACCGCATTCCTTCTTCAGAACAATGTATGCGTCTATTCTGTGCATAAGCTTGTGCCGCCTGCTCTTGAGATATTAGCAAAAGATGACAAGATAAACATTGATGGATTCTTATCACCAGGTCATGTAACAACAATAATAGGATTAGATCCATACAGAAAGATAAAGACTCCCCAGGTAATTTCAGGATTTACCCCTGAAATGATCCTAAGGGCATTGAGCATACTCATAGAACTTATCTATGAGAATCGCCCTGTTGTCATAAACGGCTATCCCGAGGTTGTAAAAGATAAAGGCAATCAAAAAGCCATGATGCTCCTTGATAAATACTTCAAAATAGAAGACAGCGAATGGCGAGGCCTGGGCGTGCTGCCTATGTCCGGGCTTGAAGTCAGGGAAGACAGCCTTAATGCGAAAATCAAGTTCAAAGACATTATTGAAAAAGTTGAATATGTGAAGAAAGACACTTGCGAGACATGCAATATTGAAGGAGTTTGTGAGGATGTAAAATCTAGGGCAAGATGCGGAGAGATACTTCTTGGCATAATAGAGCCAGGGGAATGTCCCCTTTATGGTAAAGAATGCACACCAGATAATCCTATCGGGGCATGCATGGTCTCAGAAGAAGGCAGCTGCTCTATTGCCTTCAGGTATGGAAAATAAGATAAAAAAGATTATTTATACAAAAAGAAAAATGGAAAAAGACATAATCAATCTCACGCATGGTTCAGGCGGCAGGGAAATGAAGAAACTGATTGCCAGTTTCAACTTCGGAGAAAGGGGAGAATGGAAGGACTGCGATGATGATTCTGCCACTCTGGATATCGGAGACAATAAAACACTGGTTTTCACCACAGATTCTTTTACAGTAAATCCCCTGTTTTTTCCCGGAGGAGACATAGGACATCTTGCTATGTGCGGAACAATAAATGACCTTACTGTAATGGGTGCTGTTCCCCTTGGTTTGTCGCTTGCTTTTGTGATTGAAGAGGGCTTTTCTCAAAAAGTACTCCACAGGATTCTGGATTCGATAAAGAACATATCAAAAAAGACAAGCATCCCTATTGTAACAGGAGACACAAAGGTCATGGAAAGAGGCAAGATAGACAAGATTGTCATAAACACATCTGGTGTCGGCATAGTTGAAAAAGATCAACTGCTTACAAAAAAGATTGAAGTTGGGGATAAAGTCATTATTTCTGGTGGGCTAGGCGAGCATGCTGTTGCTCTTCTTTCCAAAAGATTCGACTACAAGACAGAGATAATCACAGACTCTAAGCCGCTTGTAGAGGAGATGCTTGCAGTACGGGACCTTATCAAGATAGCCAAAGACCCGACAAGAGGTGGCATAGCCTCAATATTGAATGAGCTATGTGGGAAACACAGCATTGGGATACAGCTTGAAGAAGAAAAAATCCCTGTTAAGCAGGAGGTATCAAAAGTAGTTGAGATGCTCGGCATAGATGTGTTCCAGCTTGCATGCGAAGGAAGGTTTGTTTGTGTCGCTCCCCCTGAGAATGCTGAAGAAGTTGAAAAAAAATTAAAAGAATTCAATCCAGATGCCTCAATCATCGGAGAAATCATAGAAGATAACAAAGTCATAATCAACACTTTCCTAGGAAAGAGGATACTTCCTGACCCAACCGGAAGGATAGTGCCGAGGATATGTTAAAAAAACAGAAGATCAATTTATTGGATAATAAAAATGCATGAGCTAAGCGTAACAAAAAACCTAATAGGTCTTGTGGTTGAAGAATGCAGTTCCAATGGGATTAAGCAGCCTTCCAAAATCATTGTGGAACTTGGCGAATTGACAAACTATAAAAAAGACCCAATTATTTTCTATTTCGACATTATGAAAAAAGAGACCCCTTGCCTGGTAAATGCAGAACTTGAAGTAATTGAAACCAAGGGGAAGATAAGATGCAGAGACTGCTATAAGGAAAGCCATATTAAAGAGAATTATCTGA
>JAFGSP010000091.1 GCA_016934775.1 Candidatus Woesearchaeota archaeon
ATCATAAATACAATTATCCAGGCCCCTGCCATGAATTTTGTTATTGTTATTATTATCAGGGCAACCAGGGTCATCATTGCACCTATGCTGTTGATCCATATGGCCTTCCAATCCTTGTTTTTTTCGTAACAATTCTTTTTAACCATACCTGACTGTGATATAGTAAAAGAAGTAAAGACACCTACTGCGTACAGTGGAATGAGATGATGAACGCTGCCGCCAAATAAGATTATGAGAAGAGAAGATGCAATCCCAAGGAACATAATGCCATTAGAAAATACCAGCCTGTCTCCAAGCTGGAGGAACTGCCTCGGAAGGAATTTGTCCTTTGCAAGGAAAAAACATAATCTTGGGAAATCCGCAAAACTTGTGTTTGCCGCAAGTACAAGTATGAGCATGGTAAATGCCTGGATAATATAATAAAACAAGTTTCTCCCTAGGATATTCTCTGCAAGATAAGACACTATTGTTCGTTCATGGTGCGGAGTAACATGATATTGCTGTGCAAGAAAGGTGATTCCAAAAAACAGTACCGTAAGCAGTATTGCCATGATTACCAATGTAATTCTGGCATTCTTGCTTTCTGGTTGCTTGAATGCAGGCACTCCGTTTGATACTGCCTCGATGCCAGTAAGCGCCGCACATCCAGAAGAGAACGCCCTTAGCAAAAGGAACAGGGAGAATCCGGTGACTGCAGTTATCTCTTCTGTGGGTAAAGGCACAATCTGGCCTGTAGCATACCTATACATGCCGACAATAATCATTGTAAGGAAACTTATGATAAAAAGATACGTAGGGATAGCGAATATAACACCTGATTCCTTCACACCCTTAAGGTTAAGGATGGCGATAAACAGCATCAAGAGGACTCCCATCAACACTTTATAGGGAAGCAGTACAGGAAAAGCAGAAGTGAGTGCGGCGACTCCTGCAGCAACGCTAACAGCTGCTGTAAGCATGTAATCAAGGAGAAGCGCGCTGGCAGCCACCAATCCAGGATATTTTCCCAAGTTCTCTTTGGCAACGCTATAAGCACCGCCTCCATGAGGATATGCCTGGATAGTCTGCCTATATGACATTATCAAAACCCAAAGCAGAAACAAAATAATCAATGAAATCGGCAGAGAATAACTAAGGTATGCAGCACCTGCTGTGACCAGAACTAAAAGTATCTCCTCTGTAGCGTAAGCAACTGATGACAAAGAATCTGAAGAAAATACTGCGAGTGCCAGAGTCTTGGGAAGCCTCTGGTGCTTATATTCCCAGTTTGGGAGAGGTTTTCCAATTACTGCTCTTTTTATCCGTTTTATCATTTTTTCTCTCCCCTCCCGCCTTAATTAGTTTAATCAATTATAATAAGTATGATACTACTGTTTTAGAGGTAGTTAAAAAATGTTTTCATTGGAATGGCAACCATTAAATAGTCTAATTGTCTTGCTCCTGTTATATCCAGAATGAAAGCAATCCAGATAATGGCTGTCTTTTTGATTGTAGTTCTTATTATAAACATGGTACTATTGGCCCTAGGTATAATTCAAGACCTGGCTTTCTGGACAGTCATCATCCTGGCTGGGATTTCTTCTTATGTCATCAATAACCATCTAAAACCAAAACTATAAAAATACAGCTTCCTTTGGAAAGGGTATGGCAGGAGGATATCCCTACGGGCAGCAGGGACACGGGCATGGCTTGAAGCATGCAGATGACCACGGGCATTTCCCTGAAGAAGAGCTTCTGAATGATGTCGGGGACAGGTCATACAAACTAAAAGAGCATGAAAAAGAAAATCTGAAAAATATCGAAAAAGCCCTGAGGAGCGGAAAAGAGCTGAGCCATCATGAGCTGAATGAATACCAGCATTATCTTGAGCATATGTCCCACCACATCCAGCATATACTTCAGGAAGAAAAAGCTGAACATATCTCAAACCTACAGCTTGAAAAAGACCTGAGAAATATTGCAAGGCTTCTTGGAGAACTAACAAGCATAATGGACAGGCACTCCTGACCTTCAATATCTTCTGAGTATTTTCTTCATCTCAACAGCAGTCTTTCCCCAGCTGTATTTCTCTACCATTGTCTTCCTTGCCTGTTTTCCAAGTTCCCTGATTGTATCAGGGTTTTCTCTTAGGTACTCAAGTTTCTTATACAGGTCATAAGAGTTCTTTTTTGAGAAAAAAAGGCCGTTTACACCGTCATCTATATATTCTTTCACAAAGCCAACTGGTGTCGCAACTACCCCTATGCCTGTCGCCATGGCCTCCATTGTTGTTAGTGAAGAAGTCTCTGTCAGGCTTGAAAGCACATAGACATCCATCGCCTGGTAATATGGAGCGAGATTATCTTTAAGGCCTGTCAATATCACATTCGGCTTATCTGAGAACATCTTCTCAAGCTCAGGCCTTCCGCCACCCGCAATCAAAAGAAGCACATCAGGAAATTTCTTTGCCAGCCTTAGGAAAGCCCTATACAAAGTTTTAGGGTCTTTTTCCAGGCTCACTCTACCTGCATAGCCGACAACAAACTTGTCTTTGTCAATGCCAATCTTCTTCTTTGCCCTTGCCTTGTCGGCTGGTTTGTATAGGTCAATATCTACACCGAGATGGACTATTTTCTTCTCAGATTTAATGCCCATAAGGTTTAGAAGTTCAGCCTGCTCTATTGAAGGGACAATGATGAGCCTGCACATATTATAGAGGATTTTGCTTGCGAATTTTGTCAGGATATTTATGGGCACTTTTGCAAGGTTTATCCCCTGGCTTTGGGGAAATACTTCCCATTCAAGCATGTGATTATAGAAGAGGACAGGCTTCCTGTACAACTTCCCAAGGATTATTCCCCAGATACCGATTGGAGCGACTGTCTGTACCCAGACAACATCAGTCTCCCTGATATGCTTAGCCATAACAAACGGGTTCACAAATGCAGGATAGTAATTATCTCCAAGCCTTGTCTTAAGTGTGTTGAACCTTATTATCTCTGCCTTATACTTAATTTTCATCTCGCCAAGGTCAGGGGCAATCACAGTAAGATCAAAACTGTCCTGGATCTTAGGAATGATCTCATTCATGAAACTGGATATGCCGTCCCATCTCGGCAAAAACCCATCTGTCGCTATAAGCACTCTTTTTTTCATCTTATTTTATAGAACACCTCTGCATACCTGACATGATTATTGAAACCATGCATGACTGCCTGGACATATACGTTCCACATGAGCGGAAGGATAGCATTGATTTGCTGGCTCTTGTGCTTCCGAAAAGCCTCGACTTTTATCTTGAATGTGTCTGTGATGTCTACAACAAGCTTAGGGAGATCCCTTCTCCTGAAGTTCAAAAAAAGGTTCCATACATTGAAAGAATAGAAGTCTCCTTTGTAATTTATCTCTTCAAGAAGGCCTGCTGTGAATGTGTATACGTCCCTATGGTCGGGATGGGGATCATCCATCGAATGCGAAAACACCTTTGAAGGTTTGATTCTTTTTATTATGGCCTTGATCTTTGAGTTTATGTCTTTTTCTTCAATCCCTTCTTTGAAATGCCCCTCTTTTAAGCCAAGATAATACAATTCACTTTCACCAAGGAGCTTTGCAGCCCTTTTTGATTCCTTGACCCTGGTCTTCTTGCTGACTTTCTCATCAAGGTGAAACAAAGCAAATTCCCCAAATGAGAAGATTACTGTAACTATCTTTTTTCCTTCTTTTGCATACTTGGCAATAGTCCCGCCTGCTCCAACTATCTGGTCATCGTTGTGCGCGCATATAAACAATACTGTCTCTGCCATGAGAATTAATAGAGAGGGTTATTATATAAAATTTGTTTTTTTACAGCAGCAAACCCAACACAGATACTCCCACAACCAGCGCTATCAAAAACAGCGCTATCACATAGAATATAGCCAGGAATACGAACTGCAATATCCAGGCAACAAAAGCCTTGAACCACTTCAGCCTGAACACTTCATGATATATCCATATGAGCACAAAGAAAGCAAGTATTCCTCCAAAAGTCTTGAACTGGAACTTGATTGCAGAGACTATTATCCCAGAAATAAGCGCAACAAACGCTGTCTTAAACAAAGTTGTCTTTCCTCCAAGGAACTTGATTGCGAAATACAGCGGTAGGGCTGAAACTAGGAAAACAAATATTAATGCGAGCAATGAAATAACAATTACAGGTAGTGCCATAAAAAAAGAAAAGGGGAAAGGATTTAAAAAACTATTTTTTTAGGTGAAATTCAGATTAATACAGCAGATAGCTGAAGTTTTTTTGGAGCTTAAGTTCCCGAGTTTTATTATTTCTTCACAGGAAATATAATCATCACTGGACATTCTTGCGTGAGATTTATAAATTTGGATTCATTAGCAAATGAAATGGAACAGCATAACTGCCTTGTAGTCTTTCAGG
>JAFGSP010000092.1 GCA_016934775.1 Candidatus Woesearchaeota archaeon
AGTGAATATAAAATGCCCTATTATCATTGAGATGACATAATATGTCATCATCTCTGTAAAAGAATATCCAAGGATGACCTCACCTGCATTATTGGAATAGACAGCCTGCCAAAGGAAAAATACCATCATAAGCATCAAAGGAGAAATCACTATAGATGACATGAACCTCATCCTGTACACAAGGCTTGTCTTATATTCGAGTTTTCCAAGAGCAAATAGTTTCTTGAGGTAGAACATCAAATATTGTAAACTGGAAGGGTTTTTATAGGTTGTGCTGTTCTTCGAGTTTCTGGCGGTACTGCGGCCTTGACAGAATATTCTCAGGAGGAATAAATCTTCTTGCATATAGGCCAAATGCTTCTGAAGGCTCATCAAATCTGCCTTCTCTTCTCTGTTCCCTGCTTACAGGCATATAAACGTAAATGTCATCTCTTTCCTGATACTCGGGAAGCCTGAAACTACCCTCAAGAATGCTCTCTCCAAATAGTTCATGAGCATACAAGAACAGGATATAAGGCTCAACATTGATTTTCTCTGGAGGCTCTCCGCCAGATAAGTCAAAGTATTTGTTGTCTCCATCAATGATCAGCTTTCCTTCAGCAATTGCATATGCTGTCAGTTCTTGGATCAGATTTTGATATAGCTCTTTTGCTGTTTCTCTGTCAATCTCCCACTCTTCATGTCCGGAGATGAGTGCTTTGCACATCTTTTCATCATCTGTGTATACTGAAACCTTCGGGCCAAATTCTCTGGCGTGGATTTTTTTTATAAGTGGGTCTTTCTCAAGAATCTCATGGTTTGTTTTAACATATACATCAGGCGACCACTCAGGCAAAAACAATCCAATCGCAGACATAAAGCCAAGATAAAATTCAATGCCTGTGCCTATTGTCTGGGCAGAAAAAGAGACAGTCATCAGGTCGCTTGTAAAAAGCATCATTGTATTCAGATAATCTACAATGAATAGCTGGGCTGTTCTTGAGTATTCTGGATCAAGCAGGTTGACGGGTGAATCAAATAATCCTTCCTGAAACTCAAGGGGATGAACAAGACTATATTTTTCTTTTCCGTTATCTAACGAATCCTCATCTCTCATAAAAAAATCAAGTGGCAGTGCTGTATATATTACAAGTAATTCACACTCACCATTCTCATCAGAACCAGGTGTAGTGATGACTTCATACAATGTCGTTCTCGCCACGTTTCCTAAGTTTCGGACAGTGTGGTCAGGGTTAGCTGTTATCAGATCATCTAAACTACCTTGAAATTGTCCAGGTATAAAACAATCCCATCTTGCAAAAGCAGCTGAAGCTTTTGCTTCCAAATCACCAGCTAAAGAACCTCCCATCTGATACGCCAAAGAAATGAACTTATATTTATGTGTTTGGGATTTTTTTTTGGATTAACTATGCTCCTTAATTTAGTTTTACTAAGGTAGACAAACTCAAATTTTATAATTCAATATGCATTCTCTTATTCAAATGACCTACTACGACGAAATCTCTACAGGCTACGAAGAGCTGTATGAAGAAGAGCAGCTTAAGAAGATCAAAGTAATAAAGCAATACTTAAAGCCAGAGCCGGAGGATAAGCTGCTTGATGTGGGCTGCGGCACAGGCCTTACTACAGAGCCATGGCCCTGCAAGCGCTATGGTGTTGACCCTGCAAAGAAACTTATAGCAAGGGCAAGACAAAAAGATAAAATTGAATATAAGATTGCGCCTGCCGAAGATATCCCTTATCCTGATGATTATTTTGACTATGTCGTCTCAATAACAGCGATCCAGAACTTCTCTGATATAAAAAAAGGCTTAGAAGAGATAAAACGAGTTGGTAAAGATAAATTTGTTCTGAGCTATCTGAAAAAGTCTTCAAAAGCACCTATGATAAGAAAGATTATAGATTCAATGTTTGACATAAAAAAAGAAATAGAAGAAGAAAAAGATTTTATCTTTTTCACATTTGATTAAGCTTATTTCTTTGCTTTTTTCTTTCCGGATGCTTCTTTCTTGGGAGCTCTGAGGTTATTCATCGCCTTTATGACCATGAATATTGATAGTGCTATTATCACGAAATCAAGCACTGTGTTCAGGAAAGCCCCGTATTTTATAGCTACTGCAGGAACTTCAGATGTTGCTTCTTTCAGGACAATCATAAGGTCTTTGAAATCCACTCCGCCAAGAAGCACGCCAACAGGCGGCATGATTATATCATTCACCAGGGAAGTAACAATCTTCCCGAAAGCGCCGCCTATCACGACACCTACTGCCATATCCACAACATTGCCTTTCATGGCAAATTCCTTGAACTCATCTAAAAATCCCATACTTAAATCACCCCGTATTTTTGATAAAGAATGCTAACTTTAGTATATAAAACTATCTTTTAAGACAACCTTTAAATATATTATAACTATCCTTAAGTAAAGATGGAGGGGGAAGCATGAAGCTCAAGCTTAAGAAAGAAAACCCGGATGGTGTAGTGAGGGTAGAATCATCTGGAGATGTCAAAGAGATATTGATAAACGAGGATATGCTGCATCCGAATGAAGAATCTATTTCTGTCTGTTACAGGGGAAAAAATTCATCTGGGATAGTGGATTTCACTCCTGAGGAGATTGAAGAAATATATGATGCCATAAAGAGCAGAATACATCTCATAAAAGGTTTCAAGAGACTCTCAGGAAGCGGAGCGAAACTGTTTTAATATGAAAAAAGGGATTATTGTGCTGATGTTGTATCTTGTGCTGTTCTCTGCGCTTTTCTTTTTATCTATGTATAATTTCATGACGCACTCCAGCATACTTGATATAGGCTTTTCAGAGAAGACAACAAACTTATTGCTGATATTATTGTCAATGGCTGGGATTATGAAGTCTGTGTGGCATATTTATGACTATTAGTCCAAATGTGATGCAATAACTGTTATTTTTTCAGCTTCAGCTCACACATGGCAAAATCTTCTCCAGACCCTTCCCAGTTGCTGATGACTGCTTTTATCTCTCCGCCGAATTTCTGTATAAGTGACGCTGAAGCGCCCATCCTGAAATGGCCCATCACATAATCAAAGCCATGCTCTGATGCAATCGCTATGAATTCCTTAATAAGAAGCTTGGCATATCCTTTCCCCTGGTAATGGCTGTCCACCAGGAGGTTATATATATACATCATCTTCTGTCCAATTTTGACATATAACCCGTATTCTTTCTGCTCTTGTACTGTAAGCGGGCTGCCCACTATGTTGCCTACATACTCATCTCCAAGCAAAGCTACCAGTGTAATATGACCTGATGTAGATAAGATGTCGAGAAAATCCTCTTTGGATGTCCTGAGACTGGGAGGATATATCTCCTCAGACTTCAGGATATCTTTCTCATATTCAATAAATGACTCCAACGTGAGCCTGATTATTCTTAGTTCCATAAAAGATTATACTTCCCTAAGGTACCCCCAACTATGCAATTTATCTGAATCCTCATACCACCTGTCGCCGATGTCATCCCTGTAATACATGTGAGGGATGATGATGTTCTTTATCCTTAAATAGGCCTGGGCCTGGGCCTGCTTCATGGTATGGCCTGTCCCGACCACTATAAGCACCACTCCTGAAGTGCCTGTCACAACCCATTCCCCATTCACAAGCTTGACATCCTCAATATGGACGCCTTCTGTATTCTTATTGAAATGGATAACAGAATCTTTTGATTTGACCTTAAAAGTCTCCTTATCAGTAAAAGGAAATGGCGGCACTACTAGCCTCACTCCGACCTGAAACCCCTGCTTCGCCTTGAATCTCCTCAGCTCTCCTCGGGCAAGTTTGTAAAAAAATTCACTAGCAGGGGTAATCATCCCTTCTATCTGGATAGCGATTGTAGGGTATCCGAACCTTGCAGTCCATTCAAGAGGATAGATACCATGGCCGTTGACAATGCAGTTTATGTCAATATAGCCAACATATCCAACTTCTGAAAGCTTTTTCTCGAATTTTTTCAGAGTTGAGTTGAATATCCTGTTTGGCCCTGACCAGAACAT
>JAFGSP010000093.1 GCA_016934775.1 Candidatus Woesearchaeota archaeon
ATAATCTCTTTTGGTTTTGGTATATATCTTTTTTTATACTTAGGATTAGCTTCTACTGAGCAATAATCTGAATCATAAGAGCATGAATCTTTCACAGCTTCGATATTCTTTCCGACAAGCACTGAATAAACGCCTGATACTACTCCGGCGCTAAATCCCTGCTCATTTGTTTTTGAACAGAAGATGTTATTCTTTCCCCGGACTTTGAGTATCATTGATTTGTTGTCAAATAGGATTTCTTCATTCAATGTAAATCCAAACATCCTGAACATGAAAAATATCAATTTTAATTTTATCGGGACCAGATAGCGCCTGCTTTTTCCCATATTGGCAAGCAGCATGAACCTGTATCCTGTGTCTTTTCCTATCCTGTAGAATATCTCTTCAGCTTTTTTCTTTCCGACCTTTTTCATTATAGAAGTCTGGAGATCGGTGAAAGCCCTCTCAAATAAATACACCTGCCTTTTTTTCTTGAATGCCTTGCCATAGTTGTCAGACCCTCTTGAAGTTATCCTTCCAGGCTCGCTGATTGATATGAGTTCTGGGTAATAGATCTTATCAAAAATGCTTTCTCCTTTAGAATCTGCCATGTTAATCACAGCTTATTTTTCCTGAGTCACTTTAATTCCTTTATCTGTGATCTCAAAAGGAAGTGAGGAATCGTATTGCTTTGTCCACCTCATCTTAGGGATAAAGATACGCCTTTCGATGCTCCCGAAAGATAAGAAATCCATCTGAATTATTCCGTCTACCATGAACCTGGTATAAGAATTCAGTTCTGAGCCGGAATCAGGGCTGTCTTCCAGTATGAGCAGCGTGGTGAATTCCTTTTCCCTGAATAGCCTGAATGCCTGGCTCAGGATTTTCCTTATCTCATAGCCTGTTTTCTGGTTCGTATATTTTTCAAGCTTCAGATAAGAGAAAAAACAGTTGAAGCTGTCTATGACAAGCCTTCTTACATTCTTATCCTGCCCGATTTTCCTGAAAAGGTCTGCATATATTTTCTCGAATTCATCAAAGCTCAGGCATATTGCGTTGATTAGTTTCTTGTCTTCCAAAGAGAGGAACTCTTTCCCGAAACCAAACGAGGAGACAGTCCTGATAATGTTTTCTTTTGGCTCTTCAAGGTTAATATAGATGCATTTTTCACCCTGTCTTGCGCCTTCAAGCAGAAATTGGAGCGCCAATATGGATTTGCCTACGCCAGCCGGGCCTGATAACCCGATGATACTATTCAGGGGCAATCCCCCCTGGACCATCTTATTTATTCCTTTTACTCCACAGCTTATCCTGTTAAAATTCTGGCTCATTTTAGTAAAGTAGTGATATTTAATTTATATTTTTATCTTGTCAACGTAGAAAACATAGATTGAATTTGAATGAGATTCAATCTTCTGGCATGAGACCTCTTTGCTTTTTTTTATTTCATCCCTCATCTCTTTCGGAATCAGGAAATATTTTGTAGCATCGTTTTTTCCACGCAGGGAAATTCTGGATTTGATTTCAGCAGCATTTTCAGATATGATATGGATGCCATCAAGATTTCCTCTAAGCTGCAAGGCCTCATCTCTTTCAATGCAGATCTCATAGACCACTTTCCCGTCATCAAGAACTTTTGAACTTAAAATTGAACCCATGTTTACCCCCTCAATAATATATTAGGAAAAGATAGTGATTATTTAAATTTTTCCAAATTAAGAAAATAGGATAATTTTTTTACTTTTTTTATACAAAAATAATGTTTTTTTACATTAATTGGTTGTTATATATTTGTTGTTCGGATAAGTCATTTTTAATCATCAGTTTGGGGTTCTTGAAAAAGTATTTCCTTTTTTTAATCATAAAATATATAAACCCAGGATGAGTTAAATCCATAAAAGAGGGTAATATAGTGGAATCTGCAAACAAACTTAGGTTTCTTAATAATGTGCCTCCGGACAAGTATTTTATCCTTAACAATGGTTTCATAATAAAGAGTCTGCCTGAGCTTCTTGATGCTGTCCGGGCGGTTGATGACGAGACATTCAGCCATCATGTCACAAGCGAAAGAAATGATTTTGCGAACTGGATAGGTTATGTTATAGGCGACAATGAACTGAGGAATTCTATACTTGGGATTAATAGCAGGGATCAGTTTGCTCGTATTTTAGATAAGCGGATTGGAGATATCCATACAAATGAATATGAGGCTATCCATCCAGAGCTTTTTGGCTTTCTTGATTCTGATGTTCAGGAGTTGAGGTTTGACGCGCCTGTCGATGGCGAGATGCTGGGTTTTGAGGTTGGGGATGAGCCTCTTGTCAATGATGACGGCAGCATTGATAGTATGCCTTTGGTTATGCAGGAAGCAGTGGATGCGACTGCTCAGCCAGTCGAGACACAGACAGAAACAAGTGTTCCGGCAGATCAGGCTCCAGCTACTGCCCAGCCAACAACTGCACCGGCAGGCCAGGCGCCTGTAGATTCACAGCCAGCAGCAGGAGCACAGGGTGAGCAACAGCCAGCGTCTCAGGCGCCAGCAGACCAGACCCCCACAGCTACTCAACCTGCAGCCGAAGTTCCTGTAGAACAGGCACCTGCAGGACAGCAGCCAGTGGAAATGCAACCTGTAGCAGGAGCACAAGTTGAACAACAGCCAGCTGAAGCCCAGGCAGCACCGGAACAAGCTTCAGCAGAACAAGCACCTGTTGAAGCGCAGCCACATGAGCAGCCATCTGAACAAACATCTGCAGAGCAATCACCTACAGACCAGGCACCCATTGATACACAACCAGCGGCCGGGGCGCAAGCAGGCCAGGCAACAGGGGACCAGGCGCCTGTAGATTCACAGCCTGCTTCAGACCAGGCAGCAGGAGAAGAGACTGGAACTGCGGCAGGGGCTGAAGGGCAAGGGACAGGAGCAGTCTTTGAAAACAAAGATTCAGTTGGAATAGATACAGGGCAGCAACAGCCCGCAGATAGCAAACCTACATCTGTTTCAGGAGATGATTCTACAACAATTGAGATAAGGGAATTAGAAGCAATCCCTATAGGTCTTCCAGAGATTGATGCTCTTTTTAAGTCTGGACTCCCGAAGATATGCAATATCCTTTTTGTTGGTGTTATGAGCAGCGGCAAGACCCGGTCAGGGCTGAGGCTTATCCTGAATACAGCAAAAAGAGGCGGGAAATCAGTCTATATGTCTGCTCATGATTCAGAGGAGAAAATCATCAATATCCTGAAGGATATCGATCCGGACATATTGAATTACATCAATTCAGGCAACATAATTATCAAAAGGATTAATCCGTTTGAGATAGCTTCTTTATGCAAAAAAAAGAGTGAAGGCGAGGAAGTTGATTTAACAGAATACCTGGGATTCATGGAAGAATATCATCCTAATATTGTTGTGTTTGATTCATTGTCTTCCTTGGAGATGAGTTTTCCAAATGACAAGCTGAGCTATAGGTATATTGTTGACCATCTATTCAAGTATTTTGAGAAACTGGGTATTCTTGCAGTGTTCATCAAGGAACTGAAACGGAAAGAAGACCTTCACAAAGAATTTTTTGAAAATATCCTTGCAGATATAATAATCTCTTTTTCACCCGCGATGATGGGAAGACTGAATCTGAGTGTCATAAAATCTTATCCAGTACAGTTCTCTCAGCCGCAGGTTCCCGGCCAACCTAAACAAAGCCCTGGAAAAGGGATTTTCTCTTTCTTAAAAAGGAAAAAGCCTGCTAACCCTGCAGATAACCTGAAATAGTATGGGTTCTTGTTTTGTCTTTTTTAGGATGTTCTTGATAAATTTGTAGTTAGAATAGGTTTCTCTCTGGACAGCGCCAAACATATAGAAAAGTTTATAAGTGCAAATTAACAATATTTTTGATAAAAATTGATTTTTTGCACAAACGGAGTTCTGGCATGAAAAAACCCAAGCCGAAAAAAAAGAGAATCTGGCTCTACGTAGATGAGGAGATTCTTGAATGGGTCTATTCTAAAATGAAGCAGAAAGAATACGCAGACGAGTCGCACTGCTTCGAACGCCTCGTGATGGAGAAACTCCAGAAAGAGGAAGATCCTGATCTTAATATGAAAAATAAAAGAGGTAGATAACTATGGCTGATACTTTCACGATAAAGTCAAAGGCAGCTCCTGGAAGGGTGCATGTTGTAGAGCAGCATACTGCTCAGATGTCCTCTCCGGCAGACCTTGATTCTAAAGCAGAGTATATCAAAACAGGAATAACAGGTTTTGATGAGATGATGACAAGAGGCATTCCTAAAGGGTCTCAGATATTGGTCAGCGGAGGGCCGGGGACGCTCAAGACAACATTCTGCATGCAGGTGCTTGTGAATGCAGCGAAGGAAAACAAGAAATGCCTTTATCTGACATTTGAGGAATCTGTGCAAAATATCCTTAGAAACTTTCATGATTATGGCTGGGATCTTTCCGGGCTTATTAAATCAGGGAACCTCGTGATAATCCACCAGGACCCGTTTAAGATGTCCAGGTCTGTAGAGACTTTGCTGGCACAGGCCCGCGGAGAACTTCTTATTGATGTTAATGAGGCAAAGAATCTCGTGCCTGAAAACATGAAGCCGCATCTTGTGGTAGTTGATTCGCTTTCAGCCATTTCAGCAGGGTTCTTTGGGAGAGATGAGGGATATCGTGCATATATATCCCAGATTTTTGATACGTTCAGGAAGCTCAATACAACTTCTTTTATGATTACTGAAATAGAATACAGCACTACAAAATACAGTAAGTCAGGCGTTGAGGAATTCCTGGCAGATGCTGTCTTTGTCAATTATAACATGATCCAGGGCAGCCAGAGGATAAATGCGACTGAGATTGTGAAGCTAAGGGGCAGTGAGCATAAAAAAAAGATAGTTCCTTTGAAAGCAATCCCCCAGAAAGGCATTGTGGTCTATCCGTCAGAAGAAATATTCACATCAGAGAAACCATAATTGAATAAGGTGAATATTTGAACAAATCTAGAATGGAAATAGGCAGGAAGCAGCGGCTGCTGTTCCTGATTGTATTACTTTTCATAGCAATAGCTGTGTTTTTTGTACTGGCAGCTTCGGGCAACTATTGCCTTACCTCTCCCTGTTCCTGCGGCACAGCATGCCAGGACGGCGGAAATGAGGCAGGCAACGGGTATAATACAATCGACGATTGCCAGGACGGGATAGAAGACAGCTATGAGTATGTTCATGATATTACTATCACTAATATCAACGGCACAGCGTTCTCAGGTTATGATATAATTATGATAGATGCCCATGTCGAATGTGACCTGTTAGGAGACGAGATTTCTTTTGTTTACCACAATGGAACTGACTGGGTTCCTTTTTATAATGTTGTCTGTGCAGTAGCCGGAAAGACTCATTATTACAGGAACCTTACGCTTGATAATGTCGAAGGAAACCATACAATCAGGATAGCACTTGCATTTTTAGGAGATTCAAATATGACTTGTGCATATGATTATGATACACTCTATTCAGATACAGATGATGTTTCTTTCTTTGTTCATCTCAGCACATCTGATACTATCCCTCCATCAGTAGAGAACATTACGCCTGCACCCGGCACGACCTTTATGTATTCTCCTGGTTTGGTAGTCAATATATCCGCAAACGTGACAGATAATTTCCTGTTTTCAAATATATCTGCAAACATAACCTGGGGTGCAAAGAACCAGATTATACCGCTTACAAACATATCAGGCAGCATGTTCTTGGGAAATTTCTCAAATACTTCAGATATCATAAGATATAATATAACCTTTCTTGCATATGATAATTCAAGCAATCTTAATAATACAGTCATGACCTATTTCTATGTTAACATAACGCCAAACATATCGATAACTTATCCTATAGATGGTGCGCTTTATGAATACAAGAACCTGTCTATTGAATATGAGATGGACGCATCAGGAGAAGTAAATGAAAGCTGGATAGAGATAATTAATTCATATTATATTGAATATGGCTCAAATAAAAAAATCTCATTGGAATCTTCCGGTGCTCCTGTCCAATATGAGCAGGCCAACCGATATTCCAACCTGTCACAGTCATTTTATGTTACGCAAGATACGCATGTTGATAAAATATTCCTGAAGCTAAAAAAGAACACCACAGGGACAAACAATTCGCGAATTGAGATAAGGAATAATACAGGATGGGAGCCGTCTAATGTCACATTAGCCTATGCTGATCTTAATGAATCACTTATATCAACAGACTTTTCCTGGGTAAATTTTACTTTGAACCAGACAATTGTGCTGCAGGCGAATACAACTTATTGGCTGGTCCTGACTCCAAATGGTACAAATGATAGTTTCTATTCCTGGGAATCAATAGATGATACTTATGCAGATGGGTACTTCAGCCAGAACGATTCAAAAGACCTTTTGTTTATAGTCTATGACAAATTCAGGTTCAATGTCAGTTTTGAGCCTCAGGACAGCGACCATTACTTCCAGGCATATGCAAACACCAGCCTGGGAATGATCAGCTCTCCGATAATCCAGGCATTTTTTGATGAAGATCCGCCAGAGATTCTAGAGTGTATAATTTCTCCGGATGATGAATTCTCTCAAGATCCAGGGGCGACAATCAATGTCTCAGCGAATGTCACAGACAATACAGTGATAGAAAAAGTTATCTTACAATACAAGCTCCAAAACGAGACAGAGTGGACAAATGAGACAATGGTTAATAGTTCTGGTCTTTTTACATCAAATTTATCGAGTATCTATGAGTCAAATGTGTCTATCCAGATCTATGTGGAAGACACCTCTCAGAATTACGAAACCTTATGCAGTCAGATAATTGAAATTAAATATGATTATAATTGGACTGTTTACCCGCCTTCCATAAACACATCCGGTGTGTTGATCGATACAAACAGGACAATATCTAATCTCACCTTGGTCTCTAATTCGGATTATGGCATTGTCTTTGATATCAGCTCTGTTTCAGACAGGGAGATATTGTTCAATGATTCCGTCCAAGATACAATTACACTCTCACCAAATTCAAACTCCACTTTATCTGTCAAGGCATTTGCTGCTTCATCACCCAGGATAGATGAAGTAACAATAAATATATTAGGCTTGAATCAAACCGCAGTACCTTCTTCAAAGCAGATGAACTTTACCTTGGTAAGTACACTCTCAGGGCCGTACCTATATGCAGTGTTGCTCGAATATCCTTCAACAGCCACCCAGGGTGATCATGTCGGGTCAATCAGGGCCAGAATTTCAAACCTTGGGAATGAAACATCCAATAATCTCACTATGCAATGGACCTTGCCGACTGGCTGGTCCAGCAGGGATACTCTTCAGCAAAACCAGAGCACATTGTCTTCAGGTGGTATTGAGACATTAGACTATAAAATAAGCGCTGATGTTGCATTGACAGCAGCCACAGGCCAGCAGACAATACTGTTTGAAGTTAATTCATCCGAGGGAATCTATAGTTCTGATTCAAGAAATGTGATAGTAACTTCTTACTCCTCAGGAGAAGATCCTGAAACTCCAGTTCCATCGTCTTCGCCAAGCTCTTCCAAATCCTCTTCACCCGTTGTTATCAGGCAGCTGGACTTCGCTCTTTATCCTACTGATCTAAAAGTACCAAGGGGATTGCCCTATAGGACCAGTTTGATGCTTTTTAACAATATCAGCAACAGGGATTTTGATGATGTTGAAATTGAGCTTGAAGGAATTTTCAAGAGTTACTTTAATCTGACTCCGATGTTTATCAGGGAATTCGATAAGGGTCTGTCGACGGAACTAATAATAGATATTTTCCTTCCTGAATATTATCCAGAGGGGATTACAGAATTGACACTGACACTAAATCCAAAAAACACAGAAAAAATAGTGAAAAATATTAATCTTGTCGTATATGATCCGATAACGTCCCTGGATGCATGCCTATCCACATCTGCGAATATCATATCCAGACTTAATATCTCGGGATTCAACGTCAGGAAAATCTATTCTGATTTTCTCAAAGCGCAGGTTGATTATAAAGAAGAAAACTATGATAAGGTAAGGATATTCTGTAGTGATATTGAGGCTCTTTATGCTGAATATACTTCCCAGCTTCAGGATATTCTGGCACTTGAAGAAGTAATTACCAATCTTAAGTCCAAAGGATATAAAGCATCAGACCTTGATAACTTTCTAAAACTTATTAACGAAACCTTGTACAAAGGCGACCTTGATGAATCAGCTGCCCTGATGAGGCAGGCTAATGTCCTCATAGAAGCGACTGAAGAACTGGAAAAACCTTTACCGATCGCCCTGATGGAATTCTATAATCTGAACAGGACGTTTATCCTGCTTTCTTTGATCTTATGTCCTTTGATGGTCTATTTGGTCTCAAAAGTCGTTTATATTTCAAGTACTGAAAACAGGATACGGTCTCTTGAGGATGAAAAGATAAAACTGATATCTATGATGGAAGATATCCAGCGCAACTTCTTTAGTGAACATATTGTTGATTTGCCTACCTATCAAACCACAATTGAAAATTACAGGAAACGGCTTGGTGAAGTTGAAATAGATTTGGTTAAGAACAAGCTGAAGAAGAAAAACTATCTAAAGCCGGTTTCAGAAGCAATAGCTCTTGAGACACAGAGAAAGGAGATAAGGGAACTATGGAAGCGAATTCAGGAAGATTATTATGTAAAAAAAGTGATTGACTTTGGAAGCTATTCAAAAATCGAAGCATTCTATACTTCGATGATTGCACAGGTTGACCAGAAGCTCGGAATATCTCAAAAGATTACGCCTGGCACGAATCAGCCCGTGATAAGTGCGGTTAGACATCCTGAGTATTCTGAAGAAGAACAGATACAGGACACAATGATGATGAATCTTCCTCAGGCAAGGGTACTCAGAGACAAAAAGCTTCTTCCGAAAAGCATATTGCTTGAAGCAGATACAGACGCAGAATTTTCCCGTTCCATTCTGGAGAAGAATATGATGGAAAAGAATAGGAAACTAGAATTTGGAGGAAAACATGAACAAAAACAGGAAACTTCAGGGTCAGGAAACTCAATGCAATTAGAAAACGATCCTGAAAAAGGAAAATCAAAAACCTATGATGAAAATCAAAAATCTAAAGAAACACCCAAAGAAGATAACGTTGAGGAAAGTGCTGTTAAAGATGCGTCATTTTTAGATGAACCTAAAAATACAGGTCTTAAAAAAATACAGCTATCCTCAGGACAAACGACAGAAGAGACCAAGTCTGCAGAAATTAATTTGGATACAGAAGAGCATGAAAAGACAAAAGTGAAACAAGATGGAGCAAAAAATCAGGCAGAACAACCACAATTTGAAAACCAGCCCTTCGGGGAGCTATCAATTGGACAGAATCCCTTATCCATAGCTTCGGCAGATCAGGCACCCGTTGATCAGTCGCCTATGGAGCAACAGCAGGCCGCCCAGGTGTCTACAGGGCAGCAGCCTGTTGAAACGCCTTTATCAGGGGCAATAACAGAGAAAGCGCCAGGAGATCAGACCTCTGCTGAAGAAGCACAGCCAGCAGACCAGGCGCCCGTAGACACACAACAAGCAGCCGGGGAATCAACGGACCAGGCACATCCAGGCCAGACACCTGCATCTACTCAGCCAACTACTGTTGATCCAGCAGGGCAGCAGCCGGCGACAGGGGCATCAGAGAATAAGGCATCAGCAGAGCAATCGCAAAACAAGAAAACAACTGATAAAAAATCCTCTCAATCCAGTTTACAAGATACACAAAACAAAGAAAAAGACCAGGCTCAACCAGGGCAAACCAAGAAAACTCAAATGCCTTTCCAGCCGCTCAAGCCGAAAAATGATCTTGAATATGCAAAAAAACTTGTAATTTCTCCTGAAGAATATTTCTTCATGCATGACGGGAGATCATTGAAATCTCTTAAAGAGCTGTATAATGCATTATTCAAAGTTGACGAAACATTGTTCAGCTATCATGTCAATCATAACAAAAATGATTTTGCATGCTGGGTCAGAGATGTCTACGGCCTTGAAGAACTGGCTGAGAAAATGTCAGCCACCCAATCAAGAATA
>JAFGSP010000009.1 GCA_016934775.1 Candidatus Woesearchaeota archaeon
GCTGCTTGGCTCTATCTGCTCGTTCAACTCCTTGATCTTTTCTGCAGACTGGATGACCTTGTGCAGTATGTTGTCAATCTTTGCCTCATCTTCCTCAAGTTTTCTTTCGGCAACGCTCATGAGTGCGTTCTGGGGATTGTTGTTTTTAAATCTTTTGCATTTTTTTATCGCAAGATATATAAATACGCTCAAGTTTTGTTCTGGTATGGGCTCAGCTGAGAAAAGGGAAAGAGAACTGCAGGAGCAGATCCAGGAAGAGATACGCAGAGTCAAACTGCCGCGGGGCAAGGAGGTTATTGGGATATTGGAGCAGCGGCTTGGAGGCAGCAGGTGCAAGGTCCGCTGTCTTGATGGCAATACCCGCGTATGCAGAATCCCTGGACGGCTTAAACGTAAATTATGGGTTAGAGAGAACGATATTGTGCTGATAGACCCCTGGGAGTTTGGCGGTGAGAGCCGTGGAGATATCATCTTCAAATACCGTAAGACACAGGTTTCCTGGCTCAAGAAAAAGGGTTATCTTGATAAATTAGAGGACGTAGAGGAGTTCTAGCGATAACTTTATATAGTTTTTTCTACTACAGAATGGGTAAGATGGGGAATAAGTGGTATTTTTTAAACGTGATCTTGTTTTTTGCTATTCTGATAATCCTGGCCATGGAGATGATCTACGTCCTTAAGTCATACTATATTTTCCAGCTAGCCATCATAATAATACTTGCAGTCCTGGAGATGCTCTACATCTTTGACCATGCACGGTTCCACTACCTGTCATTGACATTCTTCATTGTTGTTCTGGCACGGAGCCTCGTTATTGTCTTTGTGAATGCAACCATCTGGAGCATTGTTGTTCCTATTCTGGGCTTCATAGGGTTGTTTGTCTCTCTTGAAGAGCTTAACCTAAAGCTGAGGAGCGAGAGGACAACCGAAGTACGTATGAAGCAGAAGGCTCTTGATTATCCTGTGATGGATGCTCCAAAAGAGGTTTTCCCTATAAAGAGGAAAGCTGAAAGAGCATTGGCAGCTAAAGTGAAAAAAGCGCCTGCGAAAAGAATAAGTAAGAGCGTTATTAAGAAAACGGCTGCGAAAGGAACAACTATCACTGCTTCACGCTATGCTGGAAAGATTATTGGCGACAGGAAAACAGGTCTGGCACATATGCATGACTGCACTTTTGCAAAGAAGATCCTTAAGAAGGATGCTGAAATCTTTAATTCTGAAAGAGATGCTATGAAGAAGTACCGTCCGCACAAATGCCTACTTCCATAACCTTATTATCAATGCTATGATTCCTATGACTATGAGCGAGTCTGCTATGTTAAAGACAGGCCACACTTTAAGGTTTATGAAATCTATGACAAAGCCATGAGTCAATCGGTCTAACAGATTTCCTATTATGCCTGCAGAGACTGGTATTAGGAATATTCTTGCTTTTTTTGGGAACCTGTCGTGGAAGTACATGATCAGGCCGAGGACAATGACAGATATCCAGGCAAGGTAAGTTCCCCCTGCTTTCAGGATGCCAAAGCTGGCTCCAGTGTTCTGGACGTATGTAAATGCAAACCCGCCGAAGTCCTTACTGATTTGGGTTGAGTGAGCAATCCACTTGGTGAGCTGGTCTATTACAACAAAGCCGACTAGGAGTAGGATGTATATGAGAAAAGCATAGTCTTTTTTCTTTGGTTTCTTGGGCATAGAACTTAATAGTTAAGATATTGTTTATATATTTTGCCTATAATTGCTTCTTAAACCAATCTGAAACTATCTCATACATTTCATCCCTATGTGGTCTTAAGCCATGGTCAGCTCCTTTGATGATAATCTTTTCTTTGGGTGGGTTGGCATTCTGATAATACGCTTCCATCTCAGAAATAGGCACTTTATCGTCTTGCTCTCCATGAATAAAGAGTATAGGACAGTGAATTTTCTTTATTGATTCAAGAAGTTTATGATTATCAAAGTCTTTCCAGAATTGTGGTCCCATATGAGTAATTTGTCCATTTGACTTTGTTCTTACAGAAATTCCGTCTGGATTGTAACCATTTCCAAACAATTTTATTAAGATTTCTTTTGGATGAGATGTAGAGCCCATTAAAACTATTGCTTTAACTTTCGGAGCTAGCGTGACAGTTGTTGGTGTTCCAAATGATTGGCCAAGTATACCAATACGATGTTTATCTACACACGGTTGAGATTGGACAAATCCCAGAATCGTAGACAACTCAGACTTCATCTTAGAGAGAGAGGATTTGCTGTAATTACCTTCACTTTCCCCTCGACCAGAAAAGTCAAATCTATATGAAAGAATTCCTACATCCGCCAACTTTTCAGCTAACTGATCAAACATTCCCCCTTCGTGCTTTTCAACACCAAACCCATGGGTGAGAACTACTGTCGGATACTTGCTTTTTTTCTCTGAAGGAACAGTCTGTATTCCCACCAGTTTTTCTTTAAACTTACTAATTACAGAAACTTTATTCTCTATCATAAGACCAGAATATTGGTTTACTTAATAAATATTACGCGTCAGAATTACTTCTCAACTCTATACTTGAACGTGTTCCTCTTGCCTGTATTCTTGTACTTGATGATGTTGGTCTTTCTGAGCTTTTTCAGGGACATTGTTACACTGCCTATAGAAACCCCGAGCATGGCGCTTATCTCGCGAGAGGTGAACCATTTACTCCTGTTCTTGGTAAGAAAGTCATATACCTCTTGTTGTCCCATTAAATCACCCCTATGAGAAGTACTAATATGGTTTTAATATATAAGTCTTATGCTATCACCAGAGAATAAGTGCAAAAATTATAAGGAAAAAACCAATGATTATTGCAATCCAGGCATACTTCTGATAGTCAGTCAGACTGGCAAAGTACTGGTTCAATTCCTGAGTTATATTGTTGAAATCCATTATTTCACTCCCAGGCATTTTGTGACGCGGTTCATGCAGTCATCGCACTGGTAGGTCGCGAATATGCTGTTGCCGGACTGGAATATGCTGGTCATGTGCATGTTTGAAGTGCACTTGTCGCACTTTAAAAACCTGTTCTGGTGCTTATGCTGTTCTATGCTCAATCCCATGCTATTTTTTTAGAAAGCTGGTTTATATGTTTTTCTATGTTTGAGTCTCTATCTCACGTGCAGCTCCAGAACATCATTGTCCTGCAGCACGTGATGAAGTCTGAACATCTGGCCAGAGAATTTTGCGCTAGGTCCTGAAACGCGGGCGAACTTGAACTTGTTCACAAAGTCCCTGTGGAGCTTGTTGCAGACATCTCTTATTGTTGAGCCTTTTTTCATTATCAGGGGCACGTCCATGTCTGCAGGCTTTCCTGGCTGCTTCATGTATATTCTTATGAACTCCATCCTTTCATAGATCAGCTTTTTCAGCTCTTCAATATGCTCTTTCTTCTCTGCAGATATGGCCAGGTCTACTTTGGTGGCTTCCAGGACATCATTAAGCTTTCTTTCAGAAACAAGGTCTATTTTGTTCAATAAGACTAGTGAGGGCATGTAAACCCTGTTCGACTCTATCACATCTATGAGATCATCGTCCTCTATCTGGCTTCTTATGAGAACATCTGCGTTGTTGATCCTGAACTCCTTGAGTATGGATTTTATGGTTTCGTCATCCAGTTTAGGAAGCTTTACTGTTTTTCCTATTCTTATTCCGTTTTTTGCAGTCTTCTTGATCCTGATATCCGGCTTTTTCTTGTCAAGCCGTATCATTGCATCAAATATTTCCTGCTTTAGTATCTTGAGATGGCCTGGATGCTGTACATCCAGGAGTATTATGCAGAGGTCTGCATTTCTCATTGTAGCCAGGACTTCTTTTCCTCTTCCAGTGCCTGCAGCAGCTCCTCTTATGACTCCGGGAACGTCAAGTATCTGGATCTGGGCGTGGTTGTATTCCATAAGACCTGGTACGACTTTAAGTGTTGTAAAAGCATAGGCTCCGACTTCTGAGTTTGCGTTGGTCAAGGCATTCAACAGCGTGCTCTTTCCAACTGATGGAAATCCTAGAAGGATTGCTGTTCCATCTCCAGATTTTCTTACCTGATAGCCGTCTCCAGAATATTTCTTTGAGGAGCGCGCTTCCTGCTTGTCTTTCAGTCTGGCAAGCTGGGCTTTCATCAGGCCAATAGCGTGCTGAGTCCTCTTGTTGTACTTGGTCTTCGATATCTGGTCCTGCAAATCCTGAATCTTGCTGTTGTACTCAACCATAATACAGAAAAAACAGCATCTGTTTATAAATATTATTTCCCAACGAAACATTTTTAAAAAATCCGGGTTTCTCAAGAGGAAAATGGAAAAGACTGTTATTGGACTGGTAGAGCATGTCACCATACATGGTGAGGAGAACGAAGTAAAGACCGAAGCAAGGATAGACACTGGCGCTACAAAGAGCTCTATAGACATGAAACTTGCTTCTAAGCTGAAACTAGGCCCTATCGTGAGCTCAAAATACATAAAGAGCGCTCACGGCAGCAAACTAAGGCCTGTTATCGAGGCTGAGATCACTATCAAAGGTAGGAAGATAAAGTCCTTGTTCACTTTGGCGGATAGGGAGCACATGAAGTTCCAGGTCCTGGTTGGACAAAACATTCTTAAAGACGGGTTTATTATAGATCCTTCATTATGATGAAATTACTTTTTGGGCCTGCAGGCATACCGCATTCTAGTAAAAGGATAAATGCTGAGGAGGGTGTTAGGCAGGTGAAAAAACTTGGTCTTGACGCCATGGAACTCGCTTATGTCAGGGGCGTGAAGACAA
>JAFGSP010000094.1 GCA_016934775.1 Candidatus Woesearchaeota archaeon
ACTCCAGATCCCTGACTACTATCTTCAACAGGCAGCACCTTTTTGTTTTTTAATAAGCAGATACAAAAATAATGGGGCTCCAAAAAAAGAGGTCATGATACCTACAGGAAGGATAACCGGCGAGATAATTGTCCTGGCTATCGTATCAGATGCCAGAAGGAACAATCCCCCGAACAGGGCAGATGAAGGAATGAGAAATCGCTCATCATTCCCTACTATGTTTCTGATGATATGAGGAACAACAAGACCTACAAAAGCGATTATCCCGAAAAAAGATACAACAACCGCAGTGATAAGAGAAGCTATAAAAAGTCCCAGAAGCCTTACTTTTTTTACGTTCACACCTAGCGTCTTTGCAGTCTCATCACCTGAATCAAGTGCCTTGTAATTCCAGGAGTTCATAATAAAATAAAGGATAGACGGAATGATAAAAGCTGCAAGAATAAAAAAATCAGTCCAGACCGATCTGCTTAGATCCCCGAATGTCCAGAATACGATGGATGATAACTGCACATCATCAGCAAAGAATTCAAGAGCAGTAGTGCCTGCTGAAAACAATGAGCCGAGAACGATCCCGCAAAGGATTATGCTTTCTCTTGTCGAGCCCCTTAGCCTTGACAGGCTGATAATCAAAAGAACACAAGCAATGCTGAAAAAAAATGCTGAGATAATTACAACATAGGGATTACCAAGCACCACTGAATCTGATGCGCTGCTCTGGATTGAGCCTGCACCGAGGATTATAACTGCAAAAGCTGCGCCGAATGCAGCTGCATGGGATATCCCTAAGGTAAATGGAGAACCCAGAGGGTTCCTAAGTATGCTCTGCATAACAGCCCCTGATACAGCAAGAGCGCTTCCCGCAAGGATTGCAGCCAATACCCTTGGAATCCTTATCTTAAATATTATCTGGGCGTAATTGTTCGTGCTGTTTCCCAGAAATACATTAATTACTTCTGAAACAGGGATTTTTGCTGCACCAAGAGAAACCCCTATTATTATAAAAACAAAAAGAAAGACAACTGTAAGCATGATAAAAAATAATTTTTTTTTTATGCTCTTCTTATAATCGCTGATCAACTTTTTTTTCATTTGGATTTCTGGAGATATAGTCTTCTAAAGCTAAAGCTCTGAATCTGGTCCTTGAGCAGTTTAAGGCTTTCATATAGTAACCTTCCTGAATCCTCCGTACATCTTTTTCATTTCATTATACACCGGCTTCCCGAGCAGGAACTTATATATCTCATCTGCTTTTTCATCCGGAAAAATATCAGAAAATTGTTCAGGATAAAGCACAACACCTATGTAATATGAATTCGCCAGCACAGTAGCATAATTTGTTGTATAAGCATTATAAGGCATAACTGCGTACACTTCCCCCTGTTTTACAGCATCCAGGGTATTATAGAATGCTGACTCATTCTTAAGGTCATTCATTACAAGTTCATATCCTGATTCATCAATAAATATAATGTCAGGATTCCATGTTATTATCTGCTCAGGATCAATAAACGCATGCTCCAGCTCTATTCCCGAAGCAGCATTATTGACATTCAAAAACCTGAAGGCTGAATAATCCGGCTCTGTTGAAGCGAAGCCATGCGCACCTCTGTTGGCAACGCCTCCGATATACACGTTTCCATCAAAAGCGTTATTTTTTGTTCTTTCATCAAGTTCATAGATTATATCTTCAAAAAACTGAATCACTGATTCTGACCTCTTTTCTCTGCCAAGCACTTTTCCAAGCAGCCTGAGCGAAGCATAAAACGTTTCTTTTTGGTCATCAATATCTCCATAGTCAAGCACTATCACCGGAATTCCTGTCCTTTCCTGAAGCTCATCAGCTTTTCCTGCATCTGTATATGTCCAGAAAATCAAATCTGGATTTTGTGCCAAAATAAGTTCAGCATCTCCTCCATGAATAGGGCCAATCAGGGGTTTTTCCTTAATCTCAGGATGTGCAAACCCATAAGGCCTTCCTTCCTGCAGCTCAACTTCTTCAATACCAGCTACCATATCCAGGGCATCAAGATAAGTTATCAATCTCAAAGCTCCTGCTTCTATGCCGACAATCCTCTCTATTTTTTCAGGTATATAGACCTCACGGCCAGCCATATCCTTAACAACTTCTGTTTCTGATATCTCTTCAACAACATTACCTGAAATATTATTATTGCATGATGCTGCAAAAAAAACAAGTATCAGAATTAAAAAAGACACAAAATATGTTTTTCTCAATCTCTCACCTCTTCAGTGTTACTTTTCATAAAAATGTGCCGCTATATAAAGTTTGCTACTTATTAGTAAAATCGTAACACTTTTATAGTTGTAATGTGCTACAATATCAAAATGGAAAATATAATAAGAAAAGGGATTGCGTTTAATCCGGAACAGCTAAATCAATTCGATATATTAAGTAAAGATAAAGGCTACAAAAACAGGTCTGAAGCAATTAGAGACTTAATAAGGAAAGAAATAGTTGAAGAAAGTTCAACAGACCCTGAAACATTCATGGTCGGATCATTAACATTAATATATGATCACCATGCACACAATGTCCAGCATGAGCTTACCCATATACAACATCATTCTGACAGCCTGATACGAAGCACTATGCATATCCATATTGATGAGCATAAATGCATGGAAATAATTGTACTGGAAGGAAAAGTAAAAGATATAAAGCGGCTTTCTGATATGATGATCGCGACAAAAGGAGTTAGCTATGGGAAACTGGTGCTGGCAAATTCAAGGGTTCAATAAATTAGCCAGATAAGCCTGGCCATAACATATACCGCCGTCTCCGCAGGGAATCTCCTTGTTTGTCAGGCATCCTTCCTGGAGAAGGTATCCTGAAATCATCCTGTTATAAGCGACTCCTCCGGAAAACACTATCTTCTTGTTATTCTCTTTTGCATATTCTTCTGCTATATCCCGGAATCCTTTTGCGAGATACATCTGGGCAGTTGCCGCCAACACACCTTTATCTTTATCAAGATTCCTGAGCAGGAACTCAAAAAGGGGCGTTGTCATCAATATTATCTTGTCGCTTTGATTGTCTTTTTTCAAAACAGGCTCAAAATCAAGCGGTGTTGCAGCGATGCTCTCAAGAAGCATAGCAGGCCTTCCGTCATATGTCCTCTTGTCGCATAAGCCAAGCAGGGCAGCTGCTGCATCAAGCACCCTGCCTGTGCTTGTCGTGTAAGGAACATTAAATCCCTGCTTAAGCATTTTCAGATAAATAGCCAATTCCTGTTCATCAAACAATCCCAGTCCAGAAAGATGTTTCTCATCCATAAACTTAGAAAGTATTCCGAGAAGCATCTTTTTCGGGAATCTTGTGGCAGAATCACCACCCAGCTGAGGCTGCTCTTCAAGATGACCGACTCTCCTAAAAGTTATTCCTCCAGAAACATCAAAAATTTCCCCGCCCCATATCTTCCCGTCTTCTCCGAAACCAAGGCCATCCATAGCAATCCCAACATAATCTCTCAATTTATGTTCCGCAGCAACACTGGCAACATGAGCCTTGTGATGCTGTATTTTAACCAGGTCTGCTCCAGAATTTTTTGCCAGCTCTTCTGCAAAGAATGATGAATTATATCCGGGGTGCAGGTCGCAAACAACAAGTTTTGGATTCAGTCTTGTGAGCTGCATCATCTTATCTGTTGCCTGCTTCATGAACTTCATCGTCTCAACCTGATAAGTCTGGCCGATATATTGGGAAAGAAAACAATTATCAGATTTTGCAGCACAGATGACATTGTTCATCTCAGCTCCTACTGCAATCGTGTCCTTACATCTAAGGGGAAGCTTGACTGGCAGAGGAGTAAAGCCCCTTGACCTCCTAAGATAAGAAGGCTCTCCGCTAATTACCTTAATCACTGAATCATCGCATCTGTTTATTATCTCACGCTCATGAGTAAGGTGGATATCTGTAATTTTCTCAGTGATTGCAACAGGCTCTCCGGGTATGTTGCAGGAAGTCATTGCCAGGGGCTCATCAATATAATCAAACATTAGATAATGCAGCGCTGTATATGGCAGCATGACACCTAGTGAATCAAGCTCAGAAATCCCTTTAAACGAATCTTTATTTTTCTTTTTCAGGATTACAATTGGCCTCTGCGGGCTCTCCAGCAACTCTTTTTCTTTTTCAGATATATGAGCAATCTTTTCAACCATCTCAATGTCCTTTGCCATGATAGCAAAAGGCTTATCCGGCCTGTTCAACAAAGACCTCAGCTTACCTACAGTACTATCATCGCTCAATGAGCACGCGTGGAATCCGCCTATGCCTTTTATAGAGACCAGTTTCCCCTCTTTGAGAATATCTGCTGTTTGTCTTATCGTATCTATATCTGATTCTGTCTCATGCTCTTCTTTTCCGAAAATCAGCCTCAGCTTAGGGCCGCACTTCTTGCAGGCTATTGTCTGGGCATGATATCTCCTGTCCAAGGGCTCTGTATATTCTTTCCTGCAGTCTGGACACATCTCAAACTTATCCATCGCTGTAAACGGCCTGTCATAGGGATAATCTGATATCATCGAAAACCTGGGGCCGCAGTTAGTGCAGGTTATGAAATAATAGCTGTTCCTCCTGTTCTTCCTGTCTCTAAGCTCCCTAAGACAGTCATCACACATGAATATGTCTGCCGGAAGCAGAGTCTCTCCCTGGGAAGCTGTGCTCTTCAGTATAGAAAACTCAGAATAATCTCCGGCATTAGCCCCGGGAACTTTCTCAATTGAGTATTCTGTAATCTTAGCAAGAGGAGGCAGGTCTGCCAGTTTATCCACAAATGAATCATCATTGACAAGTATCTCAACGCCTTCGCCAATATTCTTAACATAGCCCTTAAGGCCTGACTCCATGGCCTTCCTGTATATGTACGGCCTGAATCCCACTCCCTGGACAATCCCCTTCACAAAGAACTTATACATAATAGGATATAATCAGAGCATATTTTTATTGTTAATGTATAAATAATATCCATATCCTTTTCACAAACAAAGAATAACTTCAGGAAACCAGCGAATTCACATCAAGTATTAATCCCACAGTTCCATCCCCTAATATTGTGTTGCCTGCTATGCCTCTTGCGTTCTTGATGTTCTTGTCAAGCCTCTTTATCAGGATCTCTTCCTGGGAGATAATCCTGTCAACAATAAGGCCGACCATCTCATTACCCTTATCTACTACTACAACTGTTATTTTTTGCCCGTCTTTCACATTGTAGCCGAATAAGCTTCTGAGGTCAATCAGTGCTATCTCTTTGCCCATATAATTTATTACAGGATATCTTTTGATTGATTTAATCTCTTCCTTTGCAAGGCTTAGTGTCTTGATTACGTTTGTCAGGGGGATTGCACAGATCAGTTCCTGTATTTGTATCAGGAGGCAGGTCACAATAGATACAGTAAGAGGCAGCCTTATAATGACCTTTGTCCCTTTACTTACATCTGATTCAAGCTTCACAGACCCGCCCATTGAATTTATCTTTGTCTGCACAACATCCATCCCTACTCCTCTGCCGGACACATCCGTGACTTTTTCGCTTGTACTGACGCCAGATTTAAAGACAAGCATCTTAATCTCTTCATCTGTCATGGCCTCTGCCCTCTCCCTGGTAAGCGCCCCTTTCCTTATGCAGGCTTCCCTAACCTTTTTTGAGTCAATTCCTGCTCCATCATCTTCTACAATTATAAACGCATGATTCTTTTCCCTGGTTGCAGTGATTTTTATTATGCCTGTCTCAGGCTTTCCAGAATTTATCCTTTCTGAAGGCAGTTCTATGCCGTGATCAACACTATTCCTCAAAAGATGGACAAGAGGCTCTCCAAGCTCATCGAGTATTGTCCTGTCAAACTCAATATCCCCGCCTTCAATTGAAAAATTGATTTTCTTGTTCTCTTTATTTGACAAATCCCGGACCATTCTCGGAAACCTGTTAAAGATATTCCCGATTGGAACCATCCTGGCTTTAGTGACCTCATTCTGGATATCATCTGTAAGCCTGTCAACAAGTTTCATTACTTTATTAAACTCAGGTATGTTCTGCTGCCTGGCTATTTGCTGGAGCCTCATCTTATTGATAAGAAGCTCTCCAACCATATTCATAAGCTTATCAAGGCGCCTGATATCGATCTTGACGCTCCTTATCTGTGTCCTCATATCCATATGATGCTTATTTGCAATGGCATGCTTTTCTGCTTCTTTTTTGGAATGGCTGTCCATGCCATCTGCTGAATCCGACCCTGTCTGCTCTGGCTCCCTGACATATTTGTCATTGAGCCCCATGAATTCAACTTTCCGGATTCCTGATAAATGGCCCAGTTTCTGCCTAATCTGGGAGTCTGTATCATAAGTGCAGATTATTAGCTCAAGCTCATCTCCAAATTTCTCTGGTGTGAAATCAGCTATGCCTGGAGTTGTCTTTATCACCCTGTAAAATCTAGACAGCAAGGTCAGGACTAGCTGTGCCTTGACATGCTTGATCAGGTTATTTTTATCAAAAATCACAATCACCCTATAGGTTTTCATTCCCTGGGAAACCTGCCATTCCATCTCTTTTGTTTCATCATTAGACAAAAAAGCATTTTCTGTAATCATTGTCTTTTTGACATTGGTATCCTCGTTAAGAAATTCTTTAATCCTGCTGACTAAGGAATCAATCTCTATATCATCGGTGCCTTTTGACTCTATTGACTCAAGGCCTTCGTCAAGTATATCGCACCCCTCAAAAAGCAGATCCAGAATTTCTGTATTAGCATTAAGCTCTTTGTTCTTTATCTTATCAAGGACGTCTTCAAGCTTATGGGCCAATTCAGAATATTTCAGATAGCCCATTGCAGCTGAATTTCCTTTCAGGGTATGGAATGACCTGAAAATCTTATTTATTGTCTCCTCGTTTTCAGGCTCTTTCTCAAGAACAAGCAAAGATTCATTCAGTGAGTCAAGATGGTCTCTAACCTCATTCATGAATTCCTCTTTATATTTACTCATATCCATCCTGAGGACCCTCTTTTTTTGAACAATTAATCCGGCATTATACTACTAACTAGCTGTCAGCTATAGTTCCAGGACCTGAAGCAAAGCCACAGGCATTTTTGAAAGTTCAACTATCTCATCGTAGACTCCTGCCTGAACAACAGACTTAGGCATCCCGTAGATAATGCTTGACTGCTCGTCTTGGACCAGAACAGTGCCGCCATATTCTTTTATGATTCTGGCTCCTTCAGTGCCGTCATTCCCCATGCCTGTAAGCACGAGACCTATTGCATTATGCTTATATATTGGAGCTACAGACCGCATCATGATATTCGCATTAGGCCTGACTCCTAACTCCTTTTCCCGCTGATTCAAAATAATAATATCTTTAAACATCATGCCTGACTGGACTCTTTTAATCTCCATATGATAATCGCCTGGTGCTATATATACCATTCCTGGCTTTATCTCATCATTTTCCTGTGCTTCTTTGACTTTCAGTTCTGAAATACTGGCCAGCCTTTCGGCCATGCTCTTTGTAAAAAAAGGAGGCATGTGCTGGACAATCAAAATACATGCAGGGATATTTCCAGGCAAAACAGGAATTATATGCTCAAGAGTCTGCGGACCTCCGGTTGAGCATCCGATGGCAATAAGCTTCTTTGTAGCTCCTGTAAAACTCCGATGGACAACTGTCTTTTTCTCATACTTCCTCAATTTAGCAAATGCAGCAACCTTAACCTTAGTGATAAGTTCCTGGCTTATTGTATCCATATCAAGGGATATCTGGCCAGAAGGCTTAAGGATAAAATCAACAGCACCCAGCTCAAGTGCTTCAATGGTAGCCTTGGAATCTTTTGCCTGCTGAGAACTAATCATCACGACCGGCCTGGGAGATGTCTCCATAATTTTCTTTAGAGCTGCAAGTCCGTCCATCACCGGCATCTGGATATCAAGTGTTACAAGATCCGGATTCAGCAGGGTAATCTTCTTCAGGGCATCCTGGCCATCCATGGCTGTGCCTATTACATTAATCTCAGGATCAGATCCCAAAATATCAGAAAGCATCTTACGCATAAGCGCAGAATCATCAACTACTAGTACCTTAATAGCCATTATTGTTCCCTCTTAATTTCCATAGTTAAATGTCCCGGCATTTTATTTAAATGTTTTGATGATATTCCTGTCAGATTCCAGTGCCTGTAAAATCCAGCCTGTCCTGGTGCTGAATCTTACCACTCCTGTTTTTCTTTTTCCCAAACCCATTGGAAAATCTGCTTGAAGTTCCTTGTAGTGCCCATCCGGGAGGTTGTCCATATAAATAGGCTCTCTTTCGAAAGGGCAGAACAACAATCCTGGCAGGCATAGTATTTGTCTCTTATCACAAGGCCCATACCGTGTTCATCTAATGAAAAGTCTTTCTTGCATATATCGCATATTGCTTCATTCATCTTGCATTTCCCATTTCAGACTCTTATGGCCGCAGCATGGACAAAGAGTGTCATTTATATATTTCCAGTATTCCTTAAGTTTTTCAAAGTTCTTATCAACTAAAACTCCCTGCTTCTTCATTGAGTCATAGTATTCAAGATTCTCTTTCTTGTGAGGATTGTAATGGTTCAGTTTTCTGTTGTTGCATTGTGGGCATTCCTGGACATCATTGTTTGACAATGAAAAGAGATTCCTGCACTTAGGACATGAAAAAATATCATAGCAGACTTCTTTTCCTTCCAAACCATAACGGACTTCAAATATCTTTCCGCAAAACCCGCAGGTTATCCTGAATTTATGGATCATATTCAACCAGATAGTAAATAAATAGAATATAAATGTTTTTTGACTTGATAAACAACTATTTTTTATGAAACCGGAATCAGGCCTGGCCTTCTGCGGTCTGCTGCTCTGGGTTTGGTTGTGACGGTTCTTCCTGTTGCTCTTCCTGAGGTTGGTCTCCCTGCTGCTGTTCTGCCTGAGGCTGAGCAGGCTGCTCTGGTTGTGGCTGATCCCCTTGTGGTTGTGATTGTTCTCCTGTTGGTTGCTGAACTGTAGCTGTGTCTCCTCCTGGCTGCGTTTGTTCTGCAGGCTGCTGAACCGGCTGTTGCTCTGCAGGCGCTGGCTGATCTGATGGTTGTGAAGCTGAGGGCTGTTCTCCTGGCTGATCTGATGGTGCTGGTGAAGATGCATCAGGTTGTGGCCGGGAATCTCCTGGCTGGTCTAATGATGGTTGTGAATCTGGTGGCTGGCCTTCTTGAACAGGCTGTTCTGGAGCTTGTTCAGGAGAGGGTTGGCTAGTCTCCTGTCCCATTGCTTGTGCCTGATCATACGGCTGTTGTCCCATCGCTGGTGCTGGATAATCAGGTTGTGGCTGTTCTCCTGACGCCTGCGGCTGCCCTGATGGCTGCTCTGAACCTGAAGACTGCTGTTCTTCTGATGGCGGTTGACCTGAAGGTACTGAATCAGAAGGTTGCTCTGCCGGCTGTGCAGCATTTTCTGCCTGGGGCTGATCTGCTTGTCCCCCTGACTGATTATTATCATCTGGCTTATTTTCAGCCATAGCTACCTGCTGGATCACCTTAAAATCATCAGCCTTTAAAACCTTGACAAGGTCTAACAAAATCAATAATCTTTCCTTGATGACACCGACTCCTTCAATATAATCTGAATTAATTTTCTGTGTAATCATCTGGGGGGCTGGCTGGATTTGATCGGAATTAAGCCTTATAACTTCTGTTGCTGAATCCACTATCATTCCAACTGTGCTCTCATCAACCTCAATTACTATTATCCTTGTATTATTATCTGCGGACTTAGACTTAAGACCGATTTTCATAGCAAGGTCAATTACAACTATTATGCCTCCTCTCAGATTGATAACTCCCTTGATATAAGGAGAAGTATTTGGTATTTTTGTTATCTCCTCCATCCTAATGATTTCCCTGACTTCACTGATATTGACTCCGAATTCCTCATCTCCCAGCCTGAATATCACAAGCTGGCGCTCATCCAATGATTTTTTGTGTTCTTCTTGTTGCTCATACATTTGCAAAACACCTACTATTTCGGAGCAGAGCTACCTTCAGGCGGCTTTGGCCCTGGTTTTTTAGCCTGCTCAGATTCATATTTCTGCCTTACTGCCTCTGGAGATATATCTACTGTTGTCTTTGTTTCTTTTTTTTCAACTGATGAAGATTGTCCTGCAGAATGATCAACCTTGAACCTTGCAATCAACTGCTTCAATTCTTCAGCTCCTTTTGTCATTTCAACTGCTGAACTTGACATCTGTTCCATTGCTGAAGTGACTTCTTCAGTTGCTGACGACACCTCTTCAGAGCCTGCTGCATTCTCTTCTGCCACAGAAGCCATCTCAGTCAATGATTTCGTAACTTCTTCCACCAAAGCTGGAATAGCCTCAAAAGCAACCATCGCCTCCTGGACTGCAGCTACACCTTCATCAACTTCTTTTGTGCTGTTCTTCATTGTTGAAACAGATGATGTTATGTCATTCTGTATCTCTGTGATCATTGATGAAATCTGTCCTGTTGCCTTGCCAGATTCTTCAGCCAGTTTCCTGACCTCATCAGCAACAACCGCAAATCCCCTTCCGGCTTCGCCTGCCCTGGCTGCCTCGATTGCAGCGTTCAATGCCAAAAGGTTGGTCTGCTCTGAGATATTGTTGATCGTCTCAACAATCTTGCCGATAGCTGTTGATTTCTGGCCAAGAGACTCAATCTTATCAGCTGCTGCTTTAGAAGTGGCCTTGATCACTTCAATTTTCTGGTTCACTATTTTTGAAGACTCGTTTCCTGTCTTTGCGCTTTCAGCTGTCTTCATTGCCTTTTCCTTAGATGCTGTTGAATTTGTAGAAACAACCTGAGCGCCTTTTGCCACTTCCTGGACAGTCGAATTGACCTGGCTCATTGAAGAGTTAACTTCCTCTGCGGATGCAGAAACCTGCTCAGCAGAAGAAGCTGCAATAGTCACATTTTTCTGGATATTTGATATCAATTCCCTGAGATTATAAACCATCATGTTAAACGCACTTGTTATATGCCCAATCTCATTATCACTGATATCCTTTGAGAACTCTACATTAAGATCTCCTTCAGCAACCTTATTCACCTTATCTGCCAGTTCTTTGAAAATAACTGTTGTATGGCTGGCGTAATAGTAAGCCAAAAGTGAACCAACAATAATTGAAACAACCACTATAAGGATTGTTGAATTCCTTATCCCGACAAGACCTACTTGGAAATCATCAAGATATGAACTTGGGCCAATGATCCAATCCCATTCAGGAACATAGGTAACGGCTGCAACCTTCATCCTTGCCCTTGACTCACCTACATTCTTCCAGGGATAATAGTGTACATAGGTGTCGCCTTCTTTCAGGGTCTTTGCCTTGTTCACCATCTCCTGTATAAAATAGACGCCGTTAGCATCCTGGGAGTTCCATATGTTCTCGCCATCTCTCTCTCTGTCTTTTGAAACCTGATAAACACCTGCGCTGTCTGTTACCCAAATATACCCTGTGTCTCCTATCTTCTGTGCTGCAAGATCCTGTTTTGCCTGTTCCTGAAGCTCAGCATGGAGATCTCCGCTCTTAAAATCAGAATAATAGCTGCTAGCCCCTATTATGACATCCCATGGCTCAAAATAAGCAATCCCTACCAGTTTCATCCTGGCCTCTGTTTCACCAACATTAATCCAGGGGTAATCAATCGGATAGATAGAGTCTCCTCTAAGCCTTCTTCCTTCATTGACCATCTCCTGTATGAAATATATTCCATCTGAATCCTGGGAATACCATATATTTTCCCCGTCTCTTAATCTGTCTTTTGAAACAACGTAATTACCGTCATTATCAATTACATAAACATATCCTGTCTTACCGACTTTGATTGATGCAATCTTATCATAAAGAGCCTCAACAACAGACTGTGGCGGGTTCACACCATACTGCTGGACAACAAGTTCCATCATTTTCTTGACATCCAGTGAGATTGCCGCCACTTGCTGCCTAATAAGCACATCTTCTTTTTCTAATATAGCTTCTTCCTGCTCAACATATTCCTTAACTACTTTCTGCCAGCTAAGCGACTGGAGACTGATTGTATTTTCTATCTGCTGATTAATCTCAGTCTCAGCTGAATTATAGCTTATAATCCCCAAAGTCACAACAGGCACTGAGACAAGAAGGAAACATATCAGCATAAGCTGCCACTTTATACTCAAATCAGAAAACCTAAGACTAATCTTTTGTTGTTGCATCAATTCCACCTCTTTTTTGCAAGCATCCTAAGGATTCATCATACTCATGAATTACCACTGAAACCGGAATTCAAGACCCGATTTATATTGGATAATACCAAAAACTAATTATCCGTCTGATTGCTATCATACATTTGATTCTTTTTAGTATATAAATTTTATGCTGTCCCTGGTGCTGCCTGTCATTATTTTTCATATTATTTAAGACAAAACTTATGAAATGCCATATCTGCTTCCACTAACCCGCTATGCTGAATATCCAACTACAAATAGAAATATTTATTAATGACATAGTGTGTTAATAAAAATATACTTTTCCAGAGAGATAAGAATGGCTAGAATACTCATAATGGACGATTCGATGATGATGAGGTCTGTATTGAGGAATTTCCTCAGAAAGCTCGGCCATGATTCTGTTGAATCAAAAAACGGCGACGAAGTAGTGGAGTTGTTCAAGTCTGAAAAACCTGATGTGGTATTCATGGACATCATAGTCCCCGGGGGAACCGATGGATGGGAAGCCACAAAAAGGATTAAAGCCATTGACCCAAATGCAAAGATTGTGATGGTGACTTCACTAAAAGAAAAAGAAGATGAAGACAATGCAAAGAAACTAGGCGCTGTAGGTTATGTAAGAAAACCATTCAGCATGGAAGAGATAAAAACTACTCTTGCTAATTTAGGATACATGTGATGAAAATGGGTTTAAAAATCTTGATTGTTGATGATTCTGCATTCATGAGAAATGTGATAAAGAACGCCCTGAACGGCCTGAATGTGTCTGAAATATTTGAAGCAGGCACTGCTGATGAATCTATTAACCTGTATACCAATAAGAAGCCGGACATGGTATTCATGGACATAATAATGCCCGGAAAGACAGGGCTTGATGCCCTGAGGGCAATCAAAGGACTTGACTCAAATGCAAAAGTAGTGATGTGCACATCTGTAGGGCAGGAAAAGATTGTTCAGGAAGCTATCACTGCCGGCGCATATGATTTTATAACTAAACCGTTCAAATCTGAAGAGATTGTTGAGGTAGTCTCAAAAGTAGATAGCAAGAACCAGCAGGGACTGCCAGCTGCACAACCCAGCCAACCTGTACAGTCTCAACAACCAGTGCAGCCGCAGTCACCACCGCCACCACAACAGGCGCCTCCTGCAAATACGCCGCAACAACCTCCTACTGGACAACAGCAACAACCAGCACAGCCTGCTCAACCTCAGAATCCGCAGCAGCCCACTCAATAATTCTAATATAGATTATTCTTTTTTATATATCCTTTCAGCTATATTAAGCATCTTAAACTTGTCTTTTGACGGGCCTATCAAGGTTTCTGTCTTACCAAGAATCAACAACCCCTCCTTATTAAGGCAATTATAGAAATCTGAAAATAGAGTCTCTTTAACTTGCTGAGAAAAATAAATAACCACGTTCCTGCAAAAAATCACATCAAGATTTCTAGGCTTAAAAGCTGAAAGAAGATCAAGCACCTTAAAAGACACCAGTTTCTTCACTTCATCAATGACCAAGTAGTCTTCCCCTGTTTTTTGAAAATACTTATCCAATATATCCTTCTCAGTCTCTTTAAACTGGGAAGATTCATATTTGCCTATTTTTGCAAAATCAATCGCTGCTTTATCAATATCAGAACCTACAATCTCAACATTAAAATCTTGAATCCTGTTTCCCAGCAATTCCAGTAAGATTATTGCAATAGTATAAGTCTCCTCACCTGAAGAGCATCCTGCACTCCACAACTTTATCTTTCTGTCTCCAAGTTTATCCTTCTCGTTAAGAAGATGGAACAAAGATTCCAGCATAAATACATCATACATTGACTTGTCTCTGAAAAAATGAGTTACATGGATTGAAAAATCATGGTGAAGCCTGTCAATCTCCTCTGGATTTGACCTAAGATAATGTAGATAATCACTCAATTTCCGCATATTCAGCCTTGTCATCCTGGCCTGAATCCTTCTTTTGATAAAAGAATCAGTGTATGTTTTGAAGTCATAATTAGCAAGCTTATCAAGCTCTGTTATAAATATCTCGTAATTATCGAATTCGATCATTGATTATATCTCCTTTTGCATATCTTTGGTCTTAATCAGATATTTTTCAGTATTAACATCATAAACAGCAGTCCTTCCCACAGAGCCTCCAACCTCTTCACTTAATAGTCTTATCTGCATCGCTTTCAGTATTTCAGTGGTCTTTGCTATATTGCGCTGGCCAATCTTTAACTCTTCATTATCCACATTCGGAAACATCTGCGCGCCGCCAGTCATCTTTGCAACGAGGTTGAACCTGTTTGCACCCATCATCGTAAGCTTTGCAACCATATAGGGAACCATAACATCTGCATATTTTTGTAGATAAGGATGCACCAAGCATTTCAGTATTATGTTAATTCTGTCTTCTGAAAAAGGAATAAAAAGAGCATCTTTGGCACCCAATTCTATTAGGTTAAGATAAAGCTCTTTCTGGAATTGCCTGCAAAGCATAAGCACACGGATTGCATTATTCATAGAAACCAGCTGCTTAAGAACTTCTGAACCTCCAGGAGGGATATTATTATCAAGGATTATAAGACCTGGGTTTTGGTTATTATATTCAGCCACAAGGTTTTCTCTTGACAGGGCATTATTCAAAGAAACAAGATTCTGCTTAGAGATTATCGAATTAATCAAATCAAG
>JAFGSP010000095.1 GCA_016934775.1 Candidatus Woesearchaeota archaeon
GCGATTTCGCATGGTTTCAAAAGTGAATGAGTACCTGGGCAGAGCCGACAATGAAATTCTATTGTCCGAGAAGATAAAGCAGATAACCGAGGATAAACCTGCAAGAGTCATGCTGAACATACCAGATAATGCCACCTTTTACAGTGCAGTGATATCCCACAGCTATTATGCAATATTCTACTCTGCAAAGGCTATTCTCTTGTCAAGAGACATAGTCACAGAGGCCCCTAATGTGCATGCCAGAACATTAGAAGAGTTCAAGAAGAATTTCATAGATACCGGCATACTAGACACAAAATTACTGATGATATACAATCAGATGATTATTAGAGCAGAAACCTTGCTTGAAATTTTCAAGCTGGAAAAAGGCAAAAGAGGAGATTTCACCTATAAAACTATTGCTCAGGCTAACAAAGCCCCTGCAGAAGAATCCATAAACAATGCAAAAACCTTTTTCAGGCACATAAAAGCTGTTCTTTAAACTTGTTGTAATATTTACAACGACTGATTCAGGTATGACAACAAATACTAAACAACCTTATTTTCCGCAAACAATAAAAACAACACAAGATTACAAATAGAATGCCATACAAATTCAGCCCATCATCACTCTCATTATTAAAGGACTGCCCTCGCTGCTTCTAAAAATAGTCGAAAATGCGAAAACTTTATAAATGATTCGCATTTCTATATACTTATGAGGTTTTCAAAAACAGAACTGAAGGTCATCTCAGAACTAGGAAAGGGCAACTGTAAAATCAAGGGAATAGCCAAAGCACTAAACAAGAGCATTTCCCAGATATACAGGATAGCCCAGAAATTAGAAATAGCAGACCTTAAAAGAGGAGTTTTAAAGCCGCACATGAAAACCCACGTAAGCCTTCTACTGAAAATCATGGCAAGATCACAGGCCCTCTCAACCCCGCTGTCAGGAACAGGAATACAGATATACTCCAGCATAACAACACCAAAAACCATAAAAGAGATAGTAAAAGAGACCGGCCTTCATAAAACAACCGTACTGAAAAAAATCAGTCAGGGAAAAAGAATGAGCCTTGCATATCCGGAAAAGAACACCGTCAGAGTCAACGAGAAAATCTGGCCTGATGCTAAGGCCTTTTTTGAAGAACTAAAACGATACGAAGGAGCTGTAGATCCAAGAGTCCCTGTTAATTCCATCATCTACCATAAAAACGAGCATGAAATAGTGTTCTCTACCAAAGAAGACCACAACGCAGCACCAACAGCATTCTCAGCATACGAACAGTACGGAATAAAGCTCCTTACCATCACCAACTACTATTACCTGCCAAAAAAGAATCTAAAAAAAACAGACATACTGAAGCATTCCCTTTATATTGCAGAAAAAGACAACAGCCACATAATCTTCATTGCCCTTTTCTATGCAAAATTCAAAAAAGAATTTAAGAGCATAAAACATCCAATAATACAAAAGCTTCAAAGAATATTTAAAGGAGAAAAAATACCTGAATTCCCTTCGCTGGCAGAAATCAAGGACAGGGCAGAAGTCTACCATATTAAGATAAGATGATATCAGCATTCGAACAGGTTGAAGAACTGACAAAAGAGATAAACAAAATACTAGAAACAAGAGTGAAACTATACATTATCGGCGGAGCAGCTCTTCTGTATCGTGAAATGAAAACGGCAACAAAAGACATAGATGCCATTGTAATAGCAACGCAGGAGTTCATGGAATTTCAGAAGGCATTAGAAAAATTAGGTTTCAAAAAGAAGCTTCCGGGAAAAGAATACTCGCGAATGAAGCTGAGCCAGATATTTGAAAGAAAGGAATTCAGGATAGATTTGTTTGAAAAAGAAGTCTGCAGGAGATTCTCATTATCTGGCAACATGATTAAACGTGCAGAACAAGTCATAAACCTTGACAAGGTTAAGGTCTTTCTGTGCTCAAACGAGGACATCTTCCTTTTCAAGACCATAACTGAAAGACCTGGAGATATACTTGATTGCATAAATCTAGCATCCACCACAGAATTTGACTGGAATATTGTTCTGCAAGAACTTAAAGACCAAACAAGCAAGCAGGAAGTATGGATAACCTGGATAGGAGAAAGATTCGACTTATTAGAAGACCGCGGCCTGGTAATACCGATAAAAAAAGAATTGGACAAGCTGATAAAGAAGTTCTTCAAAAATCTGGAAAGAGGTGAAAAAAATGCCGTATAAGTTCAGCCCTTCATCACTCTCTCTTCTAAAGGACTGCCCTCGCTGCTTCTGGTTACAATTCAACAAGAACATCAAGCGTCCTGCAGGAGTATTCCCTAGCTTACCTTCAGGAATGGACGCTATCCTAAAGACTCATTTCGATTCTTTCATTGGAAAGGGCCTGCCTCCAGAACTAGACTTGAAAGATGTAACCTTATTTGACGATAAAGAACTATTAAGCATCTGGAGGTCTAATCTCAAGGGAATACAATACACAGACAAGGAAGGCAACCTGTACAGGGGAGCTGTAGACAACATCCTAAAGAAAGGAGATAAACTAATAGTCCTGGACTACAAGACCAGAGGTTTTCCCTTGAAAGAGGACACAGCAGAGCATTATCAGGACCAATTGGACATCTACAACTTTCTCCTAAGAAAGAACAATTATCAGACAGAAAACTACGCCTACCTCATATTCTACCATCCCAAGGAAGTGAACCAAAACGGAAACGTAATCTTCAACACAGATCTCATAAAGATGAAAATAGACGTAAAAAACGCAGAATCCATCTTCAAGAAAGCATTAGAAGTCCTAAAAGGCCCTATCCCAGAACCTTCTGAAGAGTGTGAGTACTGTAAATGGATCCACCAAAACCCTTAAAAACCCCCACCTCTTACCTTCTCCCATGAACAAACAAACTCTTCTCTTCTGGAAGGACAGATACGAACAGCAAGATGATCCTTTCTCTGCTAAAGAAGAAAAAACTCTTTCTAAGAGAATTCAAGCTAATAAACTTGTCACTAAGAAGGATTTGGAAAGAATCATTAACTGGAAATTCCAAGGACTCCCGGGCAGAAGAAAAAGGTTTCTGAATCTTCTGAAGAGTGTGAAAGATGTTGAGAAGGTTTCCAAAGCTGCTTTTCAGGTTGATGATGACGAAATCAGGTTGCAAATCTTATCATCTATCAAAGGA
>JAFGSP010000096.1 GCA_016934775.1 Candidatus Woesearchaeota archaeon
CCCTTGGCAAAGGATGTTGCATTTGGATTTGAAAAACCAAGGACCTGGCCTCCCAGCCTGAGCATGGCGCTCTCAAAGCTCAGCCTTGTCCTTGTGCTCGGCTCAAAGAATAACGTGGCAAGTATTTTTCCTTTCAGAAGAGGCTCATCTGATGTTTCCATTCGTTCTGCAGTGGCAAGTATTTTCAATATATCTTCTTTAGAAATATCATCAATGCTGACAAATGACCTGTTGTTTATAGTAATCACCAAACAGCATAAGATATAAGAATAAAATATATATTTTTCTAAAAAAAGTTAAAAGAAAAGGAATCAAGAAGAAGTTAATGTCTCTTTTATTGTTTTTTCTAACATATCAGGTTTTTCACCATACAAGAACTTATAGTCTACAGCATCAGGCCCACACTCTCCAAAAACAATTATGTTCCATAAAAAAGAATCTGCCCCTGCTTCTTTCCAGTCTTTTTCATAGGCATAATTAGTAGACATTCCTATTATCCGAATCGGATCATATCTCCCATTTTCTCGTATTTCTCTGCACGCTTCATATCCTAGCATATCAGGCAGCATTAATCTTATTTAAAAAATTAATTGAAAAATCATAAAAAGATAGATGGATTAACAAAGTAATTCAGACTTTGCTAACAAGAGAATACGCAGCTAATATTACTATAAGGACACTACCCACTACCATAAACCCCACTCCCTCGCTGGGAAATACATGAAGCTCATCAAGGTATTTTATCAGTCCTATAAGAACAAACAATATCGCAAACAGGAAAAGCCCATACACAATCACGTACTTCACTGCCTTTTCCTTCAGCTTTTTTATCTCAAAATCTGAATGATGGACCAGCGTCGTAATAAGGTCGCTAAGAAACTTGAATATCTGCGGAACCCATTTAGGCTCTTCTTTTTCCATAAATAGATTATTAAGGTTCAAGTATATAAATTTTGCCAAAGTCTTGCAGAACTAAGTTCTAATCCTCAATTAGATTGAACACAAACCTAATGAATCTCTTGTACAGCTCTTTATTGAATATGAAAATAAGCCCTGAATACAGGACAGAGCCAAGAAACACAATCAATGCAAGAATAAGCAGGTTATCCACATACAATGTCTCTTTCAGGAAGCCGATGAACAATACAGTCACAGCTCCGGCAAAAATTATATAGAAATAATCCCTTGAAAAGACAACATCAGACCTTGCTATCCTTATAGATGCAATAAAGAATAGAACCAAAGATATTACTGTTGAGGCAAGGATCGATATTCCCAGTCCAAAAAGACCAAATAGCCCTGACATCATTGAGGACATTATGATAAGGCATATAAGCTCAACCATTCGTATCCTTGAGATAATCTCTGTCTTGCCTTTTGTCATGAAGATTAATCGTGAATGCTCAAATATCCCTTTAAGCATGCCTGTGAAAACAATGATTGATATTATCTCTACTGCGCTTTTCCACTGCTCTCCCAGCAGAAGCTGAACAAGCTCCGGCGAAAGCACTATCAAGATAGCTGAAACAGGGATTATTATAAACGAGAAATACTCTGATAACCTAACAAGATCAAGCCTGAATAATTCTTTATTATCTATTCCAAGGAATTTAGGCACAAGCAGAGAATTGATGAAAATAGTGATGTTATCATAGAGGAAATAACCTATCGTGAATGCAACAAAAAGATAGGCAAACCCCGAAAACCCATACATAAAGCATGATGCCACAAGAACTCCGTAATACAGAAGATTATAGACTGAATTCTGCCTAAGGTTATCCTTAATCAGGGAAACAAGCTCCGTAAAAGAATCTTTTGTCAGTTTTGGCTGGAGCTTAAAAGGGAATTTTGACCATAAAGATATCATCGCCGCCATATAATAGATTATATAGCCCCACATGACGACTTTCAAATCATAGCTTAGGATTATAAGCATAACTGTCGATATGACCATGATTGTCTGTGATAAAGCAAAAGACTTGTATATCTTCTCAAACTCATTCCTGCTCTGGAAGAAAGTCAGGGGTGTCTGGCAGAAGCTCCAGAATACTATTATGACCGATGACAACTGCATTACTCTTGACCCTCCTGCAAGCACATATGAAAACAGGACAATCACAAGGGCAAGCAAAAATCCTATGAGTGGAGAGATGATTGAAAGCGCGCTGTACAGTTTTTTCACTTTCTTAGTTTCTGTCTCTGTTACCCTAAGCCTGAAAAGCTCCATGATAAAAAAAAGTACAACAATAAAGAAAAATGACTGCCCGAATTCATCTATCGGAAGCACTCTGGCCAGCATCAATATTAAAAACAGCTCCAGAAGTTTCCATTGATAGCGAAAACTCACTATCCTGAATAGCTCTCCTTTATCAACCCCAGCCACACTCATATTTGAAATATTAAGATAGGGGAATATAAAAATCTTTTGCAATGCAACACAGCAACCAGTCATTTTTATAAATCTCTGTATCTTATCTAACCTTGTGGCAGCTGAAAAGGATATCACTCTTTCGGAACTTATGGAGATAATAGACAGGAAAGATAATCACAAGATCACAGAGATACTTACAAAATTCAAGGACAGATGGAATGTGCTGATGGAGGAGAACAGGAGGCTGAACCATAAGCTGCATATAAGGGATCTTATGATTACCGGACAGGATTTAAGCGGAGTTGACCTTTCTGATACTGTCATAGAGGATTCTGATTTCTCAGACAGCGACCTTTCTGGAAGTGATTTGGGCAATTCAACGATTACAGGCACTAAGCTCAGCGGAACAAACCTTGAATACGCAAACCTGAATTCTGCAAGGATAACCCAGTCTGATATGTCAAAAGCCAGGCTATATAAGAGCAATTTCAATAGTGCATATTTCACAGGCAGCGTCAATCTCTTTGATGCATACCTGAACCATGAGGAAGAGCACAGGTACTCGACTTCTCCAGACATAACCAAGGAAGGATTCAGGCATATGGAATATTACGAGCATCGCATGGAAGAAGGTGATGATGAAGATCATGGATATTATTAAGCAACTAATTCTAAAGAAATTATTAAACAACTAAACAAGCTCGACTCTCTTTGCCCTGAATCCTTTTGCCTGTGTATGAGCCTTTTTGCAGACAAGGCACTGAAACTTTAGGTCTGTCTTCTTTGTCTGCTTCTTTCCTGTCATCTTGAACTTTGTAACTGCAGGCTTAGAATACCTTCCCTGATTACCGAAACCGCGGGCCTTGCCTCTTCTCTTAGCTCTGATTTTTGATCCGTAGGTAAGGGCGCTTGGCTGGCCTTTCTTGACCTGGAAAACCTTATGCTCTGTATGCTTCTTGCA
>JAFGSP010000097.1 GCA_016934775.1 Candidatus Woesearchaeota archaeon
TATATGATGAACTTAAAATTTGCCTTATTCAACTTCTCTAGAAGATTTGAGTCAACTCTGTCAATTCTTGAAAGGCAGAAGAAAGTGATATTCCTAAATTCAGAATCCCTCGCAAGTAAATCACAGAGTTCTGCAACTCTTTTTCTACGTTGAAGAAAATCATCATCACAAAAATAGAAAGCAGTCACTCCTGGATGAGCTTGTTTGGCCTTTCTGATTAATGAAAGAATTTCATCTGCTGAAAGACTATGAAGTTTTTGCGGACTTGAAATTGCTGTCTTGAGAAAATTGGTTGAAGAACAGAAACTACAGCCCATCAAACAACTGCTGCTTGTTATCAATCTTATTGTCTTCAGCATATTCTCATTTCTCATCATAGAGAGATGTTCTGCAGAATAATATTCCTCCATGAATTCCCAATATTTTTCGTAGGGCACAAAATCAAAATCAAAGCTCATGGAAATCCCCTTGAACATATCCGGAGTATAGTTTTCTAAAAGTTCTGTATGATGTATGTTTTTTCCATCTTTGAATGCAATACTGTTGATATGCCCGAATCTATCCTTCAGGCTTCCTTCTGAAAAGAAATTATCAAGCATATTGCTAAGAGTATATTCTCCAAACCCCTTCACTATAATATCTAGAGGTGTATTCTTCAAAAGAAAGTCTATGCTAAATACAGCACCCTGACCACCTGCAATAAGAAGCGAATCAGGAGAAAGCTCTATAGCTGAATACATCAGTCTAATATCGTTTTTCAGGGTAGAATAGAGAAGGCTAAATCCAATAATGTCAAAATGAGTCTCTTTGATTGTCTCAGAGAATTTATCCTCTCCCTCAAGATTACAGTCTATGACCCGGACAGTAATCCCTTTCTTTTTCAAGTAAGAAGCAATTCTGTAAATGCCAAGCGGAGGAGAGAGGTATTGCCCTACACGTAGCTCCGCAGACTTAAAGGGAGCTACCAACAAGATTGTCGGAAGTTCTACCCCCATAAAAAAAGGGAATAAGAGCTTATTATTAAATATATGTCCTTACGACACTATATAAGCTTCCAATGCTTCATCTAAACTACCGTAACAGGAAATCTCTCTGTCAACGCCTGCAACTCTTAATAATTCCCTTTGGTTAAGTTCACCTACAATATATGTCCTGCCACCATAATCCTCGGAAATCCTTCTTGAAAAATTACTCAAGAGACTAAGAGTACTTGTATCTAGTCTTAAATTTTTTATATCAAAAAAATAGTCCAGTCTGCTGTTGTATCTGTCAAGTTCATCACTAAGTTGAGCGCGTTCATGATTGCTGGTTGAGGGAGGAAATCCCAAATCAGAGTTTGCTGTATGTCCGTCACTTTTCAATATAATTCTGCCTACCTTTGTTTCACCTACATCCAGAGTATTAAAAGTACAGGAAACTTGCATTTTCTCGTGCAGAGAATAATCTTATTTATAAATATTAACATCAACTGTAAGGATAATTTTTAATACTCCGACTCATTCAAAAAGGGATATGAAAAAATATTTGCTCCTTTTTTTGATTTTATTGATGCCTGTATGCTTCAGCCAGGAAGTAAAGATTACTGGCTTCATAAACGACTATGCAAACATATTGTCCAGCCAGGATAAGGCTGAGATTGAGCCTATCCTGAAAGAGATCTATGACAGCGGAAAGGCTGAATATGCTGTTGTGACAATTGACAGCCTCGATGGAAGAGATATTGAGGGTTATTCGTATGAGCTTGCAGAAGGGAATCTCGGAGATACTGAAAAGAACAACGGTCTCTTATTACTGGTTGCTGTACAGGACAGGCAGTACAGGTTTGAAGTCGGCAGAGGCCTTGAACCAGAACTTCCGGATATCATTGCAGGAAGGATAGGAAGAGATTATCTTGTGCCTAATTTCAGGGAAGGTGATTACGCTAAGGGAATAAAAGAAGCATCCATGGCTGTGAAGGATGTGCTGCTTGGCAATACTGAGTCTGAGTATTATGTTGACAAAGAAGAGGAGATTCCTGATGAAGCGATCATATTTTTCATAGGATCAACTTTGATAAATATAATGATACTTGTAGGGATATTCATTTTCATATTCAATCTAAGGTCAAAGAAAACCGGAAAAAGGGACCATGGAGAATATTTCACAGCTGCCTGGATCCTGAGCCAGATGATGAAAGGCGGAAGAGGCGGATTCTCTGGCGGTGGGTTTTCCGGAGGGGGTTTTGGAGGGGGTCACTTCGGGGGCGGAGGGGCTAGTGGAAGGTTTTGAGAGTGATATGGAGGAAGGTAAAAATGTTTAATCTATTCAAAAAGAAAAAGACAGGCGAAGTGCCTTTGGACTGCCCTAGGTGCAATGTTAAAATGAACAAGATAAGGAAGCATGATGTAGTAATTGATGTGTGTCCGGGATGCAAAGGCATGTGGCTTGATGATAAGGAAATAGAGAAATTAGCTAGTTATGCTAAAGGAGGGAAAGATGGCAAAAAAAGGAAATAAGATACCTGGATGGGCAATAGCCTTGGTAGCAGTATTTGTTGTTATATTCATGGTCGCTCTGTGGGTCGGCGGCACATATAATTCATTGGTTACTCTTGATGAGACTGTGAACAATGCATGGGGCAATGTTCAGACTGCATATCAGAGAAGGGCTGACTTAATCCCTAACCTGGTGGCTACTGTAAAAGCCTATAGTGATTATGAAGGTGATGTGTTGACTGAGGTCACTGCTGCGAGGGCATCTGTAGGCTCTGCCAGTACTCCAGCAGAACTACAGGCAGCCGGGAATGAGATGAATTCAGCTTTGGCAAGGCTGCTTGTAGTTGTTGAGAACTATCCTGATCTGAAGGCTAACCAGAATTATCTTGACCTGCAGGTGCAGCTTGAAGGCACTGAGAACAGGATCAAGGTTGAGAGAGACATCTACAACAACGCAGTAAAGCAGTTCAATGTGAAGGTGAGGACTTTCCCTACTGTGATGATCGCAGGCATGTTCGGCTTTGAGAAAAAAGACTTCTTTGAGGCTGCTGAAGGAAGCGAGAATGTGCCGGATGTAGGTGCATTGTTAGAATAATTTTTTTATTATTTATTGTTAAATTCAATATTTTCCAAGGATAGTATTCTATGTGTAGTCTATTAGAAGCCAACGACAGATAAATATTTATATATCGGCACATACCGATATAAGATGGAAGAGAAAATAAAGCTTCTAAAAGCTCTTGCAGATGAGACTCGGCTAAAGATAGTCCTACATCTCCTTAAAGGTGAGAAATGCGCCTGCACTATAGTCCCTAGCATCGGAAAAGCCCAATCAACAGTATCAGGCCATTTGAAGATACTGGAAGATGCAGGGATCTTATCTTCAAGAAGAGTTGGAACTAATATCTGGTATAGAGTGAAAAGCGAAGATACAAAAGAAATCCTCAGGATAATTGGCATCCAAAAATAAAAATCAATAATGAAAAATAAGGTGAAACAATGATAATCTCAGTCTATGGCTCAGGATGTGCAACATGTAAAAAACTTTTCGAACTGACACAAAAGGCAATCGAAGAGATGGGGACAAAGAACAAAGTTGAATATGTCACAGGCCAGCAGGGGATCCAAAAAATCATTGAGCTTGGTGCGATGAAAAGCCCTGTCCTGTCGGTGGATGGAAAGATTGCTATGGAAGGGTTTACACCAGACATAACCAAGATTAAGGATGCGATACTAAAAACAGCAAAGAAGTGATGATCATGGACCTATTCAGCCCTATCCAGTCATTTGCGGACATAGTGACTTATGACCTATTGAGACTTGGAAAAGGAACTTACTTTGGAAGCGCTGCTAACTTTTTCATATATGACACAATAAAGATAGGCATCCTTCTCCTAATTATTAATTACATCATGGCAATCACAAGATATTATTTTCCTATGGAAAAAGTGAAAAACATCCTGACAAAAAGGAGATGGTTTGGCCTTGATTATCTCTTTGCATCCCTGCTCGGGGTGATAACTCCTTTCTGCTCCTGCTCATCGATACCGCTGTTTATAGGATTTCTCGGGGTAGGCATTCCTCTTGGCGTGACATTTGCATTCCTTATCAGCTCCCCTTTGGTGAATGAGGCCTCTCTTTATCTTTTTCCTGCAATGTTTGGAATTAAAGTTACTCTGGTATACAATATCATAGGAATTGCAGTCGCAATATTGGGAGGTATGCTTATCCAAAAACTAAAGCTTGAAAGATATGTAGAGAAGAAGCTCCTGAAATTCAAGTCCAGATTGCAGGTTTTGGAAGAGCACGGCGACAAACCTCTAAAATTAAAAGAATTGCTTGTGTATTGGTGGCAAGACGGATGGATAATCACCAAACAGGTATTTCCTTATGTACTGCTAGGTGTAGGAGTAGGGGCATTGATACACGGATTTGTCCCAGCAAATCTCGTTGAAGATTACCTTGCAAAAAAGTCATGGGCGTCTATACCATTAGCTGTGATTCTGGGCACACCATTATATGCAAGCTCGGTCAGTGTCATACCTATAATGGAAGCACTTGTAGGTAAAGGCGTACCAATAGGAACTGCGCTTACATTCATGACATCTATTGTTACTATATCCCTCCCTCAATTGCTTATCCTGAAAAAAGCCATGAGATGGCAGATTCTGGCAATTTTTATGGGCATCACCATCTTCGGGATTATAGTGATGGGATATGTGCTAAATTTTGTATTCTAATCTCAATTTTATATTGAATACAGATAAATTTATATACTTATTTATACACACCAATACATATGATATTGAATAAAAAAGATATAATTGCATTTAACCAGGAGATAGGCGAGTCAGGCAATCTGCGAAATGAAAGCTCTTTGGAGTTCGCACTTTCCGCTATAAAAGAAAAACCCTGGATGTACAAACTATCTTACCTGATGAGATGCCTGCTTGTTGACCATTGCTTTGAAGACGGAAACAAGAGGACAGCGCTTGCTGTTGCCATAATATATTTTGATTATTATAAAATGGAATATGAAAAAGAAAAAATAATTCAGGTAATATACAGGATTGCTAAATCAAACATAATAAATGTAAACAAGATAATGAGGATGATAAAAGATGCCACAATATGATGTCAGGAAAAGGGCAAAAGAGCTTATCAGGGAACACCAAGATATGTTTGTCGCCCTGGAAGAGCTGGACAGGACAGGGAAATTAAGGAAAGCCAGCTACAAGAAGAGATATAACTTCACAATAGACCAAGATTTGATGCACAGGTTCAGGTCGTATTGCGCAAAGAACGATATAAATATGTCCGGAAAGATCGAGACCCTAGTAAAAGAATTTCTTAATAGTCAAGCAAAGTAGCGCCTATCTTTGTATCCCTGTACTTGCAGAACTGGCATTCTTTTGAAGCTGGCGGCATAGGACCTTCCAACAAGTTTATTGCATCTTTCCACAGCTTTTCCGCGTCTTTTACGCTGGTCTTGATCTTTACCAGATCTGTGTGGAAATGGAAAACACTTTCTATGACCTTGTCTGGGTGGTAGATCAAAAGAAAAGAATTGTCATCTGTATCGTAGCCATTTTTTCTCAGAAGGTAATTGTAGATGTTCAACTGGTCAACATAATATTTATGGGTGTCTTCTTTTGGAGGATAGCCTCTTGTCTTGTAGTCCAGCACTATTAGCTTGTCTCCTCTCTGAAGTATCGCATCGACTGCTCCCTTAAGGATGTTGCCGTCATCTGCCTTGTACTGGATGCCTGTCCAGTTCTCTCTCCATACATTCAGGAGCTTCTTGTCTTTGAAGATCTTCACATCCTTCATGTCTTTTTTTCCTATAAGCTCAGGTGGCAATTCGTCAATATCCGCATAGTTGTCAAAGTGGACTTTAAGGATACGATCCATGCCGCTTGGTAAAGAAGGAAAGATAGAATCAGGCCTTTTGATGCCCTTGTTATGCTCCAGCCAGAAACACTTCGGGCAGTCCTTGATAAGATTCAGCTTAGATGGAGTTAGGGAGTAAGGCATACAAACCTGGAAATAGCCTGATTATAAATATGTTACGCGGGAATGTCCAGTGGATTATGAATGTAAATAAACTATTTCTGCAATTAATCTCATTATCTTTTACTTGTTGATTCTAAAAAAATTTATATATAACTAAAATTTAAAATGTAAGTATGGACAAAAGACAACCAACTAAAGATGAACTGGACTTCATATCTGGTCTAGATCAAAGACTTCATTATATTCATACACAGACATATACTCCGAATATTAGTGGAAACCCTTTTGATATTAGTGTTGATCAGTTTACAGATAAAACACTATCAGAGGATGATTTAGAGAGGCTGCTGAAGATATTGGACAATACTAACCTTGTGTTCTTTCCAAAAAATACCAACTGGGGCTTTTCTGTTGGATTCAGAATAACTTATATACCACCTCGTTTTGGTGTAATGACTTCGAAAGACATATTGACATTCAAAGAAGCACAATTACCAGAAGGATACTCCTTCGATAGGCTCTCTGAATATTTCATGAGACCTAGTAATATACAACGTGCAAAATCAATTGGTGTTGAATTTGTGAATGACCGTAGTCATTACACATATTGAAACTACAAAATTCAATATAACTTTCCACTAACAGGCACGTCCCTGTCCGGCCTAATCAGAACACATTCTCCTTCGTCATCAGGAACACCAAGTGTCAAAACTTCAGAAACCGCAGGTCCTATCTGTCTGGGTGGGAAATTCACCACTGCAAGCACCTGCCTTCCGACTAATTCGCCTTTTTTGTAGTTTTTCACCAGCTGCGCGCATGATTTTTTCACACCAATCTCTTCCCCAAAATCAATCTTCAGCTTGTAGCTCGGGTTCTTTGCTTCAGGAAAGTCTTCGACTTCCACAATCTTGCCTACACGTGTGTCAAGTTTAAGAAAATCATTGTATGTTGCCATTGAAATGGATAATCTGTATTTTTTATAAGTTTAATTATTGTCCCTGAGAATTATCTATAATATCAAGTAGAAAAAAGAAGAAGGGTTATTGAAAGGAATGCTATACTAAGGGATATGAAAGTCGTCTCATTTGGCTAGGTCTCATGACTGAGAGTTTTTCAGTTGATAAACATTGTAGATTCGCCTCAAGTGCCCCATAAGCTTTTGCTACTGCATCTATACACTCCTTGTTCAGCCTGTAAAACTGTGTCTCCCAACTCATACCACAATTACAACCAGGCTCAAAAGTTTCTAACCTTACAACTCCAATCCAATTTCTTATAAGAGGTACATA